>JBKPQU010000068.1:0-5041 GCA_046734255.1 Actinomycetota bacterium | reverse complement strand
GGGTGTCGTTCTTCTCCATCGAGACGGCCAGGAATGCGCGGCTGTTGTGGAAGACGTAGTTGCGCCCGACCTGGTCAGAATCGTTGGCCAACCCGTTGGCGTGCTTGTCGTTGGCGCTGGCCAGCAGCAACTTTGCGGAGTTGGCCGCCCCGGCGGAGACCACGACCACCGACCCGGTGTAGCGCTGCTCCGCGCCGTCGACGTCGGCTATGACCGACGTGACCGTCCGCCCCGACGGATTGGTTTCCAGCTTCCGAACGTTGGCGTTGCGCAGCAGCGTGACGTTGTCGTGGCGCAAGGAGGGACGCACCGCGATCACGTCGGCGTCGGACTTGGCGTGGACCAGGCAGGGGAAGCCGTCGCACGTGGCGCACCGGATGCACGTGCTGAACGCCGGGTTCGCCTCGTCGAGCATGATCCCGCACGGAGCGTGGAAGGGATGCAGGCCAACCTTGGCCATGTCGTCGAACAGCCGCTGGATACGCGGCTCGTGCGACACCGGCGGGAACGGGTACGGCGCACTGGCCGGAGGTTCGCTCGGGTCCTCGCCGCGAGCACCGTGCACCTGGTACAGCTGCTCGGCCTGCGTGTAGTAGGGCTCGAGCACGTCATAGCCGATCGGCCAGGCGGGGGAGATGCCGCCGTGGTGCTTGAGCTCGCGGAAGTCAAGCTCACGGAGTCGATAGAGGGCGGCGCCGTAGAACTTGGTCGCCCCGCCCACGAAGTAGTGGATCTGCGGCTGGAACGCCTTGTGGTTCTCGTCGTACCAGGTGTCCTTGGAGATGTACCGGTTGTCGACGAAGACGGCCGTGGCGTCCCAGTTCTCGATCTCGCGAGGCAGCCAGTCACCGCGCTCCAGGATCAGCACCCGCTTGCCGGAGGGGGCCAATCGGTGCGCCAGGGTGCCGCCGCCGGCTCCGGATCCCACGATGATCACGTCGTAGTCGTCGGGCATCGGTGCCTCCTCGGGCGATCTCGGAGCGACTCGGGCGTGCGCGGCCAGGGCGGGGGAAGGTATGCGGCTGTCGGGAGTGGTCGGCTCGGCACCTGCCCGGTAGCAGGCATTCCGGTTCCGGGCGCCGAAAGCCTGGACCGGCTTCACCGAGCCAACGCGGGGTCATCCGCCCGCTCAGCTCAAGGTGGCATCCGGGCGACTCGCCTGCATCATCCCGTTGGCATGAAACGTCGCGTCCGCCTGCGGTCGGCCTCGCCCACTCCCCTACCTGCGGCTGCGCCGGATGATCCATTCCGCCGTGGCGAGGTTGATCGCGGTGCTCGTGAGGATGGAGATCGTGTAGGCGGCCGTCCGGGAGATGCCTGCGGAGTCCAGCGTGGGCTGGATGACGCTGAACGTGACGAAGAACAGGGCGAGGGCGTAGCTGCGCATCATCCACTCGCGATGGTGGGTGAAATCGCGGCGCCGAACGCATCGGTAGGCAAGGGTCGTGGCGGCGAACCAGAGGGCGGCCTCGAAGGTGAAGGCGACCTTCGCGACGGCACCGACGCCGAAGCCGGTGGTGACGAGGAGGCCCGCGACGCTGGTGGTCCAGGCGGCGGAAACGTAGGTGCGGCCGATGAGTCGGTGGATTCGCGCCCGGCCGGGGATGGTGGTGTTGACGAGACGGAGCTGGATGGCCCCGGCGGCGAGCGTGACGCCGCCCGTGGCGGCGTGAAGCGCGAAGAGAGGCGGGATCGATCGGTCCTGGGTGGCGGCGTCCAGGCCGAGGACGGCGAGAGCGGCTTGCGCAGCAACGCTCAGAGCCCAGGCGCCGTAAGCCGCGGCCGCGACCGTGAGCAGCCAGAGCAGCCCACTCCGTGCCCTTGCCCGAAGGGGGGCGCGGTCCCGGGCGATGGTAAGCGACTCGGTCATGAGCGTGCCTCTCCGGTCCGTGTCATGCGACGGGTGCCTCGAACCTCCGCGAGGTTCCTTCAGCGATTAGATCGCTTATTAATTAAGCGACTTAAACACTTGATAGCATGACAGTGCGCGGGATGGCAACCCTCCGGAGCGGATCCGTCAGGACCGCTCGCGCGAGCGGCAGGCTTCGAACGTTCTAGGCGCGCTGGTGTGAGCCGCGAGGGCGGCGTCGTGCGGGCGCTGCCGACGTGAGCTGCTCGGTTGCCAGGGCGGCGGAGTCCGTCACCTCGGTGAGGAACCTGGTGATGCTTGCGCGGGCCGCTCCGGACAGCTGCGAGGCGGCCTCGCGGACCGCCGTGTGGTACCGCTGGAAGTCGGGGAGATCGGGGAGCTGGGCCTCGGGAACCAGGTGGACGAGGGTCACCCGTCGATCGGTGGCGTGCGGTTGCCGGACGACGAGGCCGGCTGCCTCGAGCCGGTCGACGAGAATCGTGACGGCACCGGAGGTCAGCAGCAGGCGCTCCGCCAGGTCTCGCTGGGGCAGCGGGCCCGCGAGTTCGAGGTGTTCCAGCGCGTCCAGGTCGGTGACCGCAAGGTCCAGCACGCGGCACAGGGCGGTCCGGAGCCGGTCGCGTTCCAAGCCGAACCGGTGCAGCGCGGCGACCACGTCGGCGGGCACTGAGCTCGTCACGCGCATCATGCTACGTTGCTGATCAGTTACTTAACAATTCAGCGATCTATGGGTCAAGGAGAATCTTGGTTCAGAACGGCGTCGGAATGTACCGCAACGGCAGGTCGGGCTCCGTGTAGCCGTTGGCTCGCTGCCGCTTGGGCAGCGTGATGTCCCGGCCGGCCAGCGGCTTGTAGGGGACCTGGCTCAGGAGATGGCTGATGATGTTGAGTCGGCCGCGCTTCTTGTCGTCGGTGTGCGCGATGAACCAAGGCGCCCACGAGGTGTCGGTCGCGGCGAGCATCGCGTCTCTGGCTCTGGAGTAGTCGTACCAGCGGCTGTAGGACTTCAGGTCCATGTCCGACAGCTTCCAGACCTTCCTCTGGTCATTGATCCGGCCCTCCAGTCGCCGGGTCTGCTCGTCGGCGCTGACCTCGAGCCAGTACTTCATCAGCAGGATCCCGGAGTCGACCATCGCCTTTTCGAACGCCGGCACCAGCTCGAGGAAACGCTCGGCCTCCTCCGGCCTGCAGAATCCCATCACGCGCTCGACGCCCGCCCGGTTGTACCAGCTGCGGTCGAAGATCACGACCTCCCCAGCGGCCGGGAAGTGCGGGACGTACCGCTGCATGTACATCTGCGACTTCTCCCGCTCGGTCGGCGCGGGCAGGGCGATGACCCGGAACACGCGCGGGCTGACCCGCTCGGTGATCCGCTTGATCGTCCCTCCCTTACCGGCGGTGTCACGACCCTCGAACACGACACAGATCTTGGCTCCCGAGCCCTTGACCCACTCCTGCATCGCGACGAGCTCGCCGTGCAGGCGCCGCATCTCCTGCTCGTACTCCTTGCGCCTCATCGTCGGCTGCCCGCCGCCCTCGTCGCCCGTCCTCCTGGTCACGGCCGACGCCGCCCGGGCCTTCGCGCCTTCCTGCCTCTGGTTCTTCTTCTTACCCACGTCGGTCACCTCCGATGGGCGCAGTCTGCCCGATTTGCGAGCCTCCGTGGCGGGACGGTCAGAAGCCGCCGAAGTCCCCGAAGTCCCCGAAGTCGCCGGCGACGTCGGAACCGCCGTCCCCGACGTCGAAAAGGCCGGCGTCACCGATGCCCTCGTCGAACAGCCCGTCCACGACGGCGGAGCCGATGAACGCCCCTGCTACACCGGCCAGCAGGCTGCCGGCAATCATGCCGCCCATGCCCATCCCGCCGGCGCCGCCGAAGGCGCGCTCGAGCGTTCCCGGCCGGCGCATCTCGGCCCGGGTGGCCATCCGGGCCAGGCCACGCGGATCGTCGGGATCGGCACGTTCGGCCGCAGGAACGTCGCGGGCCAGCGCTTCCAGCACCTGGCGGCGCTGCTGCGGGGTCAGCGCAGCGAAGGCCTCGGCGTGCGCCTCCTCGATCCGCTCCGGCGGCGCGGTGCGCAGCAGGTAGTGGTACCGCGCGATGGCGGCCTCGTCATCCGACGGTGAGCCCGACGCGCCGGCCTGGCCGGGCGGCGTACCCCAGGTGGGCCTGGTCGCCCGATACCCCGCTCCCCCGCGGTCCGCGATGTCCCGGCCGAGCAGCCGATTGAACAGTCCCATCACGACTCCCTCCGTCGTCTTTCCCACGGACAACGGGCCTAGCAGGCGCTGCCGTTCCCGCCATGCCCGTGCGTCTGCTGAGAGCGCGTGGCAAACAGCGCGAGTTCAGGGCTCCAGGATCCTCGTCACGAGGGCCGTCATGATCTCGACCGCCTCGGCGGTCGAGAGTCCCTCGTCGACGCACAGGGAATGCCAGGTCCAAAACGACGTGGCGTGGCCGACGACTGCACCCAGCCGGCGGTCGGCGTTGCCAGGGAAGGCATCGAGCAGCACCATCCTCAACGCGGCGTCGCGTTCGTCGATCGCCTTGCGGCGGCCTTCGGGCAGAACGGCCTTGTCCCGGTAGACCCGGGTGAGCATCGCCCGGCCCGCGCCGTAGAAGCGGTAGAGGTCGGCGAGGCCGGTGCGCAGCCGCTCGATCGGATCGCTCACCCGCTCCCAGGCCGCCGGGTTCGGAGGTGTCTGCCCGGCCAGCCAGTGCGCCGAGCACGCCTCGAAGATCGATTCCTCGTCGGGGAAGTGCCGGTAGACCGTCAGCCGCGTGACGCCGGCCTCACGGGCGATGCCGGCGATCGTCGTCTCTGCCGGCCCGATCGTGCCGTGGAGGTGGGCGGCCGCCTCGACGATGCGCTGGCGGGTCTCGTCGACATGCTCGGCCCGCTTGCGCATCTGGTACGGCCGCGACTTCGGTGAACTTTGCTGCTCACTCAACACTTGACCCGCCGCACTCCCGTCTGACATATTCATTGAACGCTACTGTATCAGCAATTCAGGGGGGAAGCAGTCGACATGAGCGGCATCCAAGCGCCACCCCTGACCGTCGTCCGACCCGGCGAGGGCCGCGCCGGCGATCTGGGATCGATCGGCGTCGTCTTCAAGCTCTGGGGCCAGGACACCGGAGGTGCGGTGTCGATCGTCGAGCACCCCTTC
>JBKPQU010000067.1:0-15161 GCA_046734255.1 Actinomycetota bacterium | reverse complement strand
CGCCGGGCCGGAGCACGTTCCAGTGCAGCGCCGAGATCCCCAACGTGATCACGAAGGGCAGCTGGGTGATCACAACCGTGAACAGCAGCGCGGGCAGCAGCGGCCCACGGCGGAGCCACCGCGTCCGGGCCGACTGCTCGGGCGCCGCCGGCCGGGTCACCTCCGGCGCCGGCGGTGCGACAACACTCATCCCGACCTCCTCCTCGCAGGCCGCCGGGTCGGCGGCCCGCCGTTGTCCCGTTCGCGGTCAGGTTGACGTCCGGTGACCCGGCCGCCGCCCTCCAGTACGGCGGCCGGGCCCCGGGCTCTACTGGTACTTGCTGGCGACGTCCTCGGCCAGCTTCTGGCCCGAGTTCAGCGCGTCCTGCACGCTGCCCCGACCGGCGATCGCCGCGCTCACGGACTGGGAGACCTTCGTGCCGAGGTCCGCGAACTCCGGGATGTCCACGAACTGGATCCCGATGGTGGGCCGTGGCTGCACGCCCGGATTCAGCGGGTCGACCTCCTCGATCGACTTCAGCGTGACCTGGCCGAACGCGGCGGAGGCCTTCTGGTACTCAGCGATCGAGTACGTCGACTCACGCTTGCCCGACGGCACGCGCGCCCAGCCGAGCTTCTGGCCCACCAGCTGCTCGTAGTCCTTGCTGGAGGCCCAGAGGATGAACTTGGCCGCGGTGTCCGCCTTCTTCGTCGTCTTCGGCATGCCCCACGCCCAGGCCCACAGCCAGCCCGAGACCTTCGTCTTGTGGACCGGCGCGAAGACGTACCCGACCTTGCCGGAGACCTTGCTGACCGCCGGGTCCTCAAGGGAACCGGCCGCACTAGTCGCGTCGTACCACATCGCGACCTTGTTCTGCGCCATCGCGTTCAGGCACTCGGTGAACCCGGCCTGCGCCGCGCCGGCCTCACCGTGCTGGCGGATGAGGTTCACGTAGAACTGCGTCGCGGCGACGAACGCCGGGGAGTTCACCTGGGCCTGCCAGTCCTTGGTGAACCACGTGCCACCCATGGTGTTGACCACGGTGGTCAGCGGCGCGAACAGCTCGCCCCAGCCGGGCAGCCCGCGCAGGCAGATGCCCCTCATCCCCGGCTGGGCGTTGTCGACCTTCGCCGCGAGGTCGGCGACCTGTTGCCACGTCGGCCGCTCCGGCATCGTTAGCGGCCTGCAAGCACACGGACACCACGAGGCCGGGCGCGACCGTCAACGACATCCGGTGCCGACGACCTCGGAGCTTCTACCTGGCGGCCATGCGCGAGACGATCAGCAGGATGAGTGATCCCGCAAGTCGTCCGCAAGCCGGCGTCAACATCGCCCTTCGTCCCGCCATCGGCGCCGACTGCCGAGGAGTTGCGTCCACCAAGGTGGTGTACCGACTTGCCGGCCTAGTGATGGGCGTGGCAGTACGGCGAACGCTAGAGATCGCGTTAGCCGCACCATCCGTGGCTGCGACTGGTGCACCTCGTACCGCGACCTCGGCTGACGCAAGCGGCCCGGTCGCTCAGGAGGAGCACGGCCCGCTGGGCTGGGCTGAGCGACCGCGACTCAGCCGTGCGGGCTCCCGACCGAGCCCGCACGGCCCGTTCCGTCGTACGCCCGACGTCGCCGGTGTCAGTCGTCCAAGGTGACGACGACCTTGTCGGCGGCACCCGGGGTCCCGGCTGTTCAGCGGCACCAGGGGGCCATCGACGCTGGGCACGCTCTTGCGGGCGTTCCGGTTCGGGCACGTGCGCCAGTTGGACGCGGTGGCCGCCCGGTTCCTGCCAGCCTGGCCCAGTGCTGCATGCCGCCACCAGCGACGGCCTCGTCGGTCAGAACTACGGGCCGGTCATCGGCGCGATCACCCTGCTGCTGCGGGCCTGCGAGGATGCCGGCACCATCCGGTCCGGCCTCAACGCTCGACCTCGTCATGGACGGTCTTCGTAGCGGCACACCCGACTCGACGAAGGGTCGCGGTCAGTGATGCCCCCATCAGGACGGGACCGGCGCGGACAATCACCGGCGCCGAACGGGGTGTCTAGCGCCTGAGGGATGGACTGGGCCGTGCCGCGGTCGGTGCGCCCCCATAAGCTGGCGGCATGGACGCACCGTCCGGGGCTGCCTATGCCGTGGACGCCGGCGGCTCGTGCACTGCAGTCCGGGTACGTCGCCGCGACGGCCGGCAGTCCTCGTGGCAGGCGGCGTCCTGCGCGATCGCGACGGTCGGCGAGCAGCAGGCGGTGGCCCGGCTCCGGGACACGCTGTCGAGGGTCCGCTCCGAGATCCTGGGCGACTGCGGCGCGTGGGGGTGCCTCGCGTCCTCCTCGTTCCCGGTCGCCGGCGAGGCGCCGGCCCCGGACGCGCTGATCCGGGCGATCATCTCGTCCGGATGTCCGGGCCGCGTCCTCGTGGTCAACGATGTCGTGCCTCTGCTCTGGTCCGGGCACCTTGCCGGCCACGGCGTGGTCGTGAACAGCGGCACGGGGAGCGTGGTTTTCGGCCGCTCCGCAGACGGGCGCGTGCGCAAGCTCGGCGGCCACGAGCACATCCTCAGCGACCAGGGCAGCGCCTACGCGCTCGCGCGGGAGGGCCTCCGGGCGGCGACCCGAGCCAGCGACGGCCTGGGACCGGCGACGCAGCTGCTTGCCCGCGCCGAGGCCTTCTACGGCCGCGCGCTGCCCGCCCTGGGTCGCTGGCTGGCGGAGCTGGATCGGGCTCGGTTCGAGGTGGCCCGCTTCGCCCCCCAGGTGCTGGAGGCCGAGCAGTCCGGTGACGAGGTCGCCTGCTGCCTCGTCCGCGCCGAGGTCGACGCGCTGGTCGCCGTTGCCGCGAGCGCCGTGGCCCGTCTCGGGCTGGGCGACCAGCCCAGGGTCGGCCTGTCGGGCGGGGTGATGCGGCGGAGCCCGCGCTTCCGCGGCCTGGTGGTCGCCGCCCTGGAACGCACCGGGCTGCGGCCGGAGTGGGCGGTCCTGGACAGCGTGGCCGCCACGCTCGACTTCGTCGACCTGGTCCGCGAGCAGGGGACCGACATGCTCGCCGCCGTCGGCGGGATGCACCTCGACGTCGACTGAGGCCGGTCTGCTAGGGAAGGACCTGGATCTTGCGGCCCTGGCCGGTGCGGAACATCTCCAGGGCGTCGGCGTACTCGTCGAGGGGCAGCCGGTGGCTGATCATGATGTCGGCGTCGAGAACCCCGCTGGCGAACAGCTCGGCCGCCCGTTCGAAGCTGTGCAGCACCGCCATCGAGCCGGTGATCGTGATCTCCTTGTTGTAGATCCGGTAGGGCTCGATCGTCACCCGCGCGGCGTAGGACGAGACGCCGAACTGGAGGAAGGTCCCACCCGGTGCGACCCGGCCGATGCCGTCCTGGATCGCGCGCTCGTTGCCCGTGGCGTCCACCACGAGATCCCACCCGAGCGGGCGGTCCAGCTCGTCCGGGCTCGCCACCGCGGCGCTGACGCCGAGCTGCTTCGCGGTCTCCAGCCGGTCGGGGTTGACGTCGACGACGTCCACGGACACCGCGCCAGTGCGCTTGGCCAGCGCCAGCATCATCAGCCCCATGGTCCCCGAGCCGTAGATCAGCACGTGCGATCCGAGCTGGGACCGGAGCACGTCGTAGCCGCGGACCGCGCAGGACAGCGGCTCGATCAAGCTTGCGTCCTCCAATCTCACCTCGTCCGGCAAGGCGACGCAGTTGGCGACCGGGCAGGCGACGAACTCCGCCGCGCCGCCCGCGGTGCTCACCCCGATCGCCGCCCACCGTTCGCAGAGGTTGTTGTGGCCGATCCTGCAGTACCGGCATTCGTTGCAGTACAGGGAAGGGTCGACGGCCACCCGGCTACCGACGGCCAGTTCGGTGACGGCTGAGCCGCGGGCGACGACCACGCCGGCGAACTCGTGGCCGGGGATGACCGGCAGGGTGGGCGCGAACTCGCCCTCGAGGATGTGCAGGTCGGTCCCGCAGAGCCCGCACGCCGCCACGTCGACGACGACGTCCCGCGGGCCGGGCGCGGGGTCGTCGACCGTGGTGACGGCGACCTCCCCGGGGCTGCTGATGATGGCGGCTCTCACGGTGCTCAGCTCCTCTCGCGGCCCATGCTGCTCGCGGCGCGGTCGCTGCTCGCCGGACCTACTTGACCGCGCCCATGGAGAGCCCGCGGACGAGCTTGTCCTGAGCGGCCCAGCCGGCCAGCAGAACCGGCAGGCACGCCAGCGTGGCCGCGGCGCACAACAGCGCCCAGAACTGGCCCTCACCGGTCTGGAAGCTGACCAGGTAGATCGGCACGGTTGCGGCGTTCGTCGTGACCAGGTTCACCGCCAGGAAGAACTCGTTCCAGGCGAAGATGAAGCAGATCAGAGCGGTGGCGGCCATCCCTGGGCTGACGATCGGCAGGATCACGGAGCGCAGCTGCCGGGAGAACGACGCACCGTCCACCTTGGCCGCTTCGATGATCTCGATCGGCACCTCGAGCAGGAAGGATCTGATCATCCAGACCGCGATCGGCAGGTTCATCGCGGTGTACAGGATGATCAGCACGAGCAGCGTGTCCAGGAGGTGCAGCTCCCGGGCGATCACGTAGATTGGCACGATCGCGCCGGCGATGGGCAGCATCTTGGTCGAGATGAAGAAGAAGAGCGTGTCCCGCCACCCCTGCACCGGCGCGATCGACAGCGCGTAGGCGCACGGCAGGGCGAGCAGCAGGACCAGGGTGGTCGAGACCACTGTGATGATCACAGAGTGCTGGAAGTAGGGCCAGGCGCTGTTCAGCGCGGTCCTGTACTGCACGAGCGTGGGCTTGAAGAAGAAGGTCGGCGGAGTGGTCGCCGCCTGGCTCTCCTGCTTGAACCCGGTCAAGGCCATCCAGAACACCGGGAAGAAGAAGAGCAGCACGATCACCCAGGCCAGGGTGCCGAGAACGAGGTCCGCGGCGCGGGTGCGCCCGGTCCGGGACGGCATCCGCTGAGGTGTCGTCCCCGCAGTCTCCGCGGTGACCGTCGTGGAGGTCATAGCCGGCCCTCCATCCCCTCGTCACTGAACAGGCCCGAGACCACCCGCAGCGCGAACGTCGCGATGACGATCGTCGCGATCACGGTCACCACGCCCATCGCCGAGGCGCGTCCGATGTTGAAGGCCCGGAAGGCCGTCTCGTAGATGTAGAACGGCAGGTTCGTGGTCTGCTGACCGGGCCCGCCCGAGGTGATCATGAAGATCGCGTCGAAGGTCTGCACCAGGTAGATCGAGCCGAGGACGATGCCGAGCTCCAGGTACTGGCGCAGGTGCGGCAGGGTCATGTACTGGAAGATGCGCCAGGTACCGGCGCCGTCCACCCGCGCGGCCTCCAGGATGTCCTGGGGCTGGCTCTGCAGGCCGGCCAGCAGGATGAGCACCATGAACGGCGTCCACTGCCAGGTCAGCACCGTGATGATCGTCGCCTTGGGGAAGGAGTTGATCCAGTCGACGTGGTTCACGCCGAACGGGCTGAGCACCCAGTTGAGCAGCCCGAACTGGGTGTCGAGGATGGTGAACTTCCAGACCAGCGCGGCCGCCGCGGGCATGACCAGGAACGGGCTGACGATCAGCGTGCGGAGGATCCCGCGGCCCAGCACCTTGCGATCGAGCAGCAGCGCGATCCCCAGGCCGGACACGAGCGAGAGCAGGACCGGGACGAGCGTCAGCACGATCGTGTTCACCACGGCGGTGCGGAAGATGGGGTCGTGGAAGATGAAGATGTAGTTGTCCAGTCCGGCGAAGTGCTTGGTCGCCGGGTGAAGCAGGTTCCAGGACTGGAGGCTGTACCAGAGGGTCAGCACGAAGGGAACCTGGGTCACCACGATGGTGAACAGCAGGGCCGGCAGCAGCGGCAGCCGCCTGATCGAGTTGCGCCGCCGGGGGCTCGGTGGGGCCGCCGTACGTGCCGGCTGGTCCGTGATGACTGCCATGACGAAAACCTCTATCCACGGCGTCGGGGATCGTGCATGTGGCCGGTACCGGGCGGACCCTGGTTAGGGATCCCGCCCGGTGGCCTGGGCCGAGCCTCAGCCCGGCGGCGTCACTTGTAGTTGTCACCGCCCGCTTGGGCGTACCCCTGCGACTTCTGCAGGGCCTGGTCGACGCTCTCCTTCCCGGCGATCACGGCCGTGATCTCCTGCGAGACCCGGGTGCCGAAGTCCTCGAACTCGGGGATCCCGACGTACTGCACCCCGGAGTACGGCTGGGGCTGCACGCCCGGCTGGGTGACGTTGACCGCGTTGATCTCGTCCAGGGTGGGCTTGGCGAAGGCTGCGGCAGCCTTCTGGTAGTTCGGGTTGTCGTAGGTGGAGTACCGGCTTCCCGGCGGGACACTGGCCCAGCCGAGCTTCTCGCCGGCGAAGTTGATGTAGTCCTTCGACGTCGCCCAGCTCATGTACGTCCAGGCGGCGCTCTTGTGCTTGGAGGCCGCCTCGATGGCCAGCGCCCAGGTCCACAGCCAGCCCGAGTTCTTGGTCTTGTCGATGGGGGCCGGCGCGTAGCCGACCTTGCCGGCGATCGGGCTCTTCTCGGCGTCGATCACGGACGCGCCGACCGTGGCGTCGTACCACATCGCCGCCTTCTGCTGCATCATCGCGTTCGCGCACTCGTTGAAGCTGTAGTTCCCGGCGCCGGGCTCCCCGGCGGTCTTGATCAGGTTGGTGTAGAAGGTCACCGCCTGGTTGAACGCGGGGTCGGTGAGGTGGGCGTTCCATTGCATGTCGAACCACTGCCCGCCCATGGTGTTGACCACCGTGTTCAGCGGTGCCAGGTTCTCCCCCCATCCGGTCTTGCCGCGCAGGCAGATGCCCGCCATCCCGGCGGAGGGGTTGTTCAGCTTCTGCGCGATGCTGGCGACGTCGTTCCACGTCGGCTGGGCCGGCATGGTCAGGCCCTTCTGCTGCAGCAGGTCCTTGCGGTACATCAGGAAGGAGGACTCGCCGTAGAACGGTACGGCGTACAGCTTCCCCTCCACCGACAGGGACTCCTTGATCGGCTTGATCAGGTCGTTGACGTCGTAGGCCGCGTCACCGTTGGCCTGGCTGGTGATGTCGGAGATCCACTTGTTCTGCGCCCAGGTGGGCACCTCGAACGGCCCGATCATGACGACGTCGAACTGGCCGCCGCTGGCCGCGACGTCCTTGGTCACCTGGTCGCGCAGGGTGTTCTCGTCCAGCGTGACGTACTTGACCTTGATGTTCGGGTGGCTAGCCGCGAACCCCTCCGGGGTCAGCTTCTGGATGTCCGCCATCTGCGGGTTGTTCACCACGGCGACCGTGATCGTCTGCGGGCCCGTGCTCTGCGCGGAGCCGCCACTGCTGCCGCCACCGCAGGCGGCCATCCCGGCGGCCACCAGGCCCGCCGTCGCCGCGATCATCAGCCGTTTCCCGTGCTCATACCGTCGACCGCGCACCGTGTCCTCCTCGGCTGCGCTCAAATGAGCAGTTGTAAGCTCGAACGAGCAAGAGCAGTTGACCGCGGACCTTGCCTCCCCGTCAAGCACTTGTGCCAGAATGATCACCGTTTCGTTACCTGGAGAGGGACGATGCTGGTTCCCGAGCCGCGGGGAGAACTTGCCGGAACGGCCCCAGCCGAGCTGGTCCGCGCGGCCACCGTTGCGCGGCGGTTCTTCATCGAGGGGCGCTCCAAGAGCGAGATCGCCGCCGAGTTCGGGCTGAGCCGGTTCAAGATCGCCCGCATCCTGGACGAGGCCCGGGCGACCGGCATCGTGCGGATCGAGATCCGTCTTCCCGCCGGCCTGGACGCCAGGCTCGCCGACGAGCTGCGCCAGGCCTTCGGCCTGCGGCACGCCATCATCGTGGACACCGCCGACGAGCCCGAGGCGCTTATGCGCCAGGAGCTGGCCCGCGCCGCCGCCGCCCTGCTGGGCGAGATCGTCACCGCGGACGACGTCCTCGGCGTCGGGTATGGCCGCACCCTCACCCTGATGGCCGAGACGCTGCGCCTCCCGCCGTGCCCCGTGGTGCAGCTCACCGGCGCGCTGCTCGGGGTCAACATGCGCGAGAACAGCGTCGAGTTCGTGCGGCAGATCTCGGCGCGCTCGGGCGGTCGCCCCTACTCGATGTACGTCCCGCAGGTCCTGCCGGACGTGAAGACCGCAGCCCTGCTCCGCCAGCAGCCCGAGGTGGCCGAGGCTTACCTGATGTTCGACCAGGTGACCAAGGCGGTGGTCGCCGTCGGCTCGTGGTCGCCGCCGCACTCGCAGCTCTACGACGCGATCCCTGGGCGGGTCAGGGCGGCCCTGCAACGCCGGGGGGCCATCGCCGAGGTCTGCGCCGTCCTGCTGGACCGGGACGGGCACCAGGTCGCCTCCGACTTCACCGACCGGTGCATCTCGGTGCGCGGCGAGCAGTTGCGGCAGGTGGGCGACGTCGTCGCGGTCGCCGGTGGCGTCGTCAAGACCGCCGCGGTGCGGGCGGTGCTGGCCGGCGGCTGGGCCACGAGCCTGATCGCGGACACGTCGCTCGCCACGGCACTGCTGGCAGGCAAGCACGAGCTGTGAGCGCCCCTGTCCAGGGCGCGAGGGCGGATGGGCTGGGGTCAAGGGGCGTCGGATCGTGCGGGGAGACTCGCCTTGACATGCTGCTGTGCCATCACGGTCCGGCCCGCCCATCGCTTTCGCGCCGATCCAATCCGGCCGGTCGGTCCCGGGCGGCTGGGGTCACGGGCCGCCGAAGAGCGCGAACCGGGTGTTGGTGGCGGTGTCCTGGATCCCAGTGAAGAAGTCCAGCGGGTTGTAGGTGTCCTCGCCGAAGTCCACGTCGACGTCGTCGGCCGTCCCGCCCACGCCGTCCGGTCCCACGCCGAACAGCACCGGGGGAAAGGGACTGTGGATCTAACGGTGTTTCCGGCCTGACACGCTGAGCGCCTGCTCGGCGGGGAGGTGCCGTGATGACCGCGACACTGGGCGATGTGGCGAAGAAGAAGCCGGCCGACGAGTCGGCCGAACAACGCGCTGGCTCGACGGTTCGGGGCGGTGCTGGGTACCGGGAGGTCAGCGGCGTATCCGCAGGGCGATCAGGGCGGCGAGGTAGGCCACGCCGGCGAGGGCTCCGAGCCAGGCGAAGGGTTGGGGGTTGCCGCCGGTGGCCAGCTGCCAGAAGGTGGCGCTGATGACCGCCAGGATGAGGGCGTAGCCGGCGATCAGGGTGGCGTCGCGGTCGATGGCTGTGATCCGTTCGTCTCGGCGGTCGAGTAGCCCGGTGACGGTGTCGCTCCGCCTCGCGACGAGGATCATGCCGATGGCGAGGGCCGTCATGAGGGCGAACGCGAACAGTGCGAACCCGGGCTGGCCGCCGGCCCACGAGGCGCCGCCCATTGCGGCGCCGAGGGCGACGCTGACCGCTGGGGTCAGCCAGAACGCTGCCGGGCGCTTACGAGCTGAGTCCGGCGTCGACTTCGTCATCGACATGAAAGATCTCCTCCACTGATGTCTCGAATAGCCGGGCCATTCCCGCAAGCCCGCTAGGGCGGCATCACAGGATTCCACTTGCAAAGCAAGCGCTTGCATAGCACTATGAGTTACTGAACGGTAGCTTAGGTGGGGGATTGCGATGAGCCACTACAGGGCCAACCTCCGTGACGTCGAGTTCAACCTCTTCGAGGTCTTCCGGCGGGACCTGGTGCTCGGCCGGGCGCCCTTCGAGCAGGTGGACGCCGAGGTCGCCCGCGACATCCTGGCCGAGGTCTCGAGGCTGGCGACCGAGGAGCTCGCCGATTCCCTGATCGAGTCCGACCGGACGCCGCCCACCTTCGACCCGCAGGCCCACTCCGCCCACCTGCCGCCCGGCTTCGCTGCCGCCTACCGGACGTTCCTGGACGCGGAGTTCTGGCGGATGGCGCTGGTCGAGGAGCTCGGCGGCACCGCGGTGCCCTCCAGCCTGCGCTGGGCGATGAGCGAGTTCGTGCTCGGCGCCAACCCCGCGATGCACATGTACGCCTCGTCGTTCAGCTTCGCGAACGTGCTCTACCTGCTCGGCACGCCGGAGCAGCAGGCACTGGGCCGGTGGATGGTCGCCCGTCGCTGGGGCAGCACGATGGTGCTGACCGAGCCGGACGCCGGCTCCGACGTCGGCGCCGGCCGGACGACCGCCGTCGAGCAGCCGGACGGAACGTGGCACATCAGCGGGGTGAAGCGGTTCATCACCTCGGGCGAGCACGACCTCGCCGAGAACATCGTCCACTTCGTGCTGGCCCGCCCTGCCGGTGCCGCGGCCGGGACCAAGGGGCTGTCGCTGTTCATCGTGCCGAAGTACCACGTCGATCTCGCGACCGGGGAGCTGGGCGACCGCAACGGCGTCTTCGCCACCAACGTCGAGCACAAGATGGGGCTCAAGGCGTCCACGACGTGCGAGATGCGCTTCGGTGAGGTGGACGGCATCCCCGCGGTCGGAACGCTGCTCGGCGGCGTGCACGACGGCATCGCCCAGATGTTCAAGATCATCGAAGCGGCGCGGATGATGGTCGGCACCAAGGCGATCGCCACGCTGTCCACCGGGTACCTGAACGCGCTGGAGTACGCGAAGCAGCGTGTGCAGGGTCCCGACCTGACCCGGATGGCGGACAAGTCCGCGCCGCGCGTGACGATCACCCATCACCCGGAGATCCGCCGCTCGCTGATGCTGCAGAAGGCCTACGCCGAGGGCCTGCGCGCGCTCGTCCTGTACACCGCCGTCCAGCAGGACGCGGTGGAGATCGCGGCCGCCCGCGGCGAGAGCGACGACGTCGCCGCCCGGGTCAACGACCTGCTGCTCCCCCTGGTCAAGGGGTACGGCTCGGAGCGGGCCTGGGTGCTGCTCGGCACGGAGTCCCTGCAGACCTTCGGCGGCTCGGGCTTCCTGCAGGACTACCCGCTGGAGCAGTACGTGCGGGACGCCAAGATCGACACCCTGTACGAGGGGACGACCGCGATCCAGGGGATGGACTTCTTCTTCCGCAAGATCGTCCGCGACCGGGGGCAGGCGCTCGCCCACCTCGCGCAGCAGATCGCCGAGTTCGCCAAGGCTGACGACGGCGACGGCCGGCTGGCCGCGGAGCGCGAGCTGCTCGGCAAGGCGCTGGACGACGTCCAGGGCATCGTCGGGTTCATGGTGGGCGCGCTGATCGCCTCCGATCCGCAGGCCCCCGGCAGCGACCCGCGCAACATCTACAAGGTCGGCCAGAACGCCACGCGGGCGCTGATGGCGTGCGGCGACCTCGTCGTCGCGTGGCTGCTGCTGCGTCAGGCGGAGGTCGCCCAGGCCCGGCTCGACACCCAGCCCGGCCCCGCCGAGCCCGACCGCAGCTTCTACGCCGGCAAGGTGGCCGCCGCCCGGTTCTTCGCCCGTACCGTTCTGCCCAAGATCTCCGCCGAACGGGCGATTGCGGAGGCGACCGACAACACACTCATGGACATGGACGAGTCGGTCTTCTGAGACGCAGAGTCGTTGAAGTCTCCACAGAGTGTGACTTTGCGATATTATGTCGCTTTATCCGATGACGTGTTCCGGTTTCATTCTGACGGAGCGCTGTCAAGCGAGACGCTGCGGAGATGGCAACGCGCGAACCGGCGGACCACCTGTCCCGGATCGTTGCGCGCAACGTGCGCGCGCGGCGAGCCGCGCTCCGATTACGCCAGGTGGACGTGGCGGAGCGGGCCGGCATGGCCCGCTCCGTGCTGTCGGTGCTGGAGGGTGAGCGACGGCGGGTCACGCTCGACGACGCCCTCGCGCTCTGCCGCGGTCTCGGCGTGACGCTGCCGATGCTGCTGGACGGCGCCGAGGCCGAGGACCTGGACACGCTCGGCCTCTGAACCGCCGACCCTGGTCTCCGCCAGGACCGGGCGATCACGGCTGCTCGGCCTCCTCCTCAGAGAGCACCGGCCCCGACGGTGGTGGGTGCTCCGCATCCGGGCGAAGCCTGACCCCCGGCCGGCCCGGACCGGCGGCGCCGACGGCGAGGATCAGCCCCGCGCGCTCCCCGGACAGCCGGACGGTGGTCTCGCGCTCGCCGTCGCCGGCCACCACCTCACCGATCGAGCACGGCCCGGCCCACCCCGCGGCCATCCGGACCAGCCGGGTCAGGGACGCCGCATCGCACCCGTCCGGGACGGGCAGGCCCGCCGGCCAGCCGGGCGGCTCGGCGTTGATCCCCGCGACCACCGCGGCGGCCAGCTCGCGCAGCTCCGCCGCCGGATCCGGCACCGGAGTAAGGATCAGCGACTGCACCCGGGGCGGGACCTGCGGGGTCAGCCGGATCTGCACGGCCAGCCGGCCGGAGGGGCCCCGGAGCCACCAGGAGCAGTGCGCAGCGGAGTCGCTGCGGGCCCCGGAGCCCGGGTCCGGGCGTAGCGGCCCCAGCCTGGCGCGCAGTCGCTCGGTCTCGGCGCGGCGGCGGGGCAGCGGGGTGTCAGCATCGACGTTGGCGGCGAACAGCCGCGCGGCCAGCTCGTCGTCCCAGCCGTCCACCAGGAGCTGCTCCACGTCCGCGCGTGCGGCCAGCGTCGCGGGCCACATCGGCCCGCCGGGCGGCACCGGACCGGGCGGACCGGGCGGACGGTCGTGCGCGGCGCCGCGCAGCAGCGCGTCGAGCATCTCCGTGGCCAGTACGGAGGCGGCGGCGTAGGTGCTGTTCGCGAGGACCACCACGCCGAGCCCGGATCCCGCGTGCCAGCGCATGTGCGAGCCGAAGCCCGGGTAGCCGCCGCTGTGGTGCGCGACGTCGCCGCGACCCGCGTCGCCCTCCACCACGAGGCCGAACCCGTAGCCGCCGGCCCGTGCGGGGGCCGGGGCGTCCAGCGAGACCCAGCCGGGGGTCGGAGGGATCGCCCGGTGCTGCTGCTGCATCTCGCGGCGGCTCGCGCGGCGCAGCGGGTGGCCGGTCTCGGGCTCGTCCCGTGGCGGGAAGGCGTCGATGAATCCGGCGACCCAGGCGGCCAGGTCACGCACGCTGCTGAACAGCCCGCCCATCGGCGCGAAGGCACCCATGGGGTCGAACGGGACCGGCAGCCACTCGCCGTCCCGGCGCTGGTGGCCGGTGGCCAGCCGGTCGGGCGGGGTCTGCCCGGCCTCGAACACCGTCGCCGGCATGCCCAGCGGGGCGAGCAGGCGGGTGGCGACCATCTCGTGGTACGCCCCGCCGCCGGCCGCGGCGGCCACCAGCCCGAGGACCGCGTAGCCGAGGTTGGAGTACTCGAACGCGGTGCCAGGCGTCCACGCGAAGGTCAGCCCGCCGCGCAGCAGTGCGCGGAAGTCCTCCAGCGGCAGCGACTGCTGGCGGTCGCCCCACGGGTCGTCGGTAGGCAGGCCGCCGCTCATCGTCAGCAGGTGCCGCACGGTCAGCGCCGGGGCGTCCGCGCTCGGGCCGCGGACGGCGTCGAGCTCGGGAACGTAGGCGGCGACCGGATCGTCCAGCGCCAGCCTTCCCTCGTCCCGCAGCAGGAGCAGCAGTGCCGCGGTGAAGCTCTTGGTCATCGACGCGATCCGGAAGACGGTGTCGGCATCCGGTTCCGGACCCCCGAGCGCGCGCTCGCCGCGCGCGCCGTCGTGCACCAGTCGCCCTCCCGCGACCACGCCGTAGGCCAGTCCCGGCTGGCCACCGCGTGCGAAGAACCGCGACGCGAGCCGGTCGACGGCGTCCAGGGCGTCGCGGTCCGGAAGGCTCATGCGCACGCCCGTCTCCACCCCATGGCGACACAGCATGCCCCAGCGCGGGACGCCGCCCCCATCCACTCAGCGAGATTGGCCGGCCTCTCGTGCGGCGTCCTTGGCCGCAAGGCGCGCCAGCATGGCGTTGTACGCGGCCAGTTCGACGTCCCCGTCGCGGTCGGCGGCACGGTCGTGACGGCGGGCCTCCCGCTCGTCCGTGCGGGACCACTGGACGGCGACGATCACGGCCAGCAGCAACGTGGGAATCTCGCCGATCCCCCACGCCAGGCCGCCGCCGAGCCGCTGGTCGGCCAGCAGCGAGGCACCCCAGGTCCGGTGCAGGCCGGCGAAGTACGACTCCTGCAGCACGCCGGTACCAGTGATCAACGAGACGCCGAAGAACGCGTGGAACGCCATCGTGGCGAACAGCATCAGCAGGAGGAGCGCCGGGGCCGGCCGGGGCGGCCCCGGGTCGACCCCGATCAGGACCCAGGCGAACAGGTAGCCGGCCAGCAGGAAGTGCGTCTCCATCAGCTCGTGTCCCACGTGGCTGGTCAGGGCCAGCCCGAACAGGGGCGAGAAGTAGAAGACGACCAGCGTGCCCGCGAAGATCACCGCCGCCACCGGCGCCCTGGTGAGCACGTGCACGGGCCGGGAGCCGAGGACCGCGAGCAGCCACTCGCGTGCACCGCGGCTGCCGTCGGTGCGGGCCGGCAGGGTGCGCAGCGCGAGCGTGACCGGTGCGCCCAGGACGAGCAGCAGCGGGACCGCCATCGTCAGCGCCATGTGGCCGAGCATGTGGGCGCTGAACAGCACCCGCCCGTAGGCCGCGGGTGGGCCGCTGGTGACGTAGACGAGGACCGCCAACCCGGCCGTCCAGCAGATCGCCCGGCCCGGCGACCAGCGGTCGCCGCGGCGGCGCAGGGCGACCAGGCCCGCGCCGTACAACCCCAGTCCGAGCCCCGCCACGACGAGCCAGAACAGGTCCGGCTGCCAGAGCGTGATCCAGCGCCCGGCGGACGGCGCCGGCGGCAGCGGGTATCCGGTGATCGACTGGGCCGGGGTCACCTCGGCGGTGGGGACGGCCGGGACCGGGGGCGTGCTGCGGGACAGCGCGGCGGCCAGCCCCAACGTCGCAGCCATCACCGCCGCCTCGACGCCGGCGAGGCGGGCGAACGCACCCTGCCGGCCGGCCGCCAGTCCCGGCAGCCCCGCGCGGCGCTGCCACAGGCCGAGGATCCCCAGCGCGGTCAGGGCGAGGGCCTTGGCGAGGACGACGGCGCCGTACCGGGTGCCCAGCGCGGAGAACGAGCCGAGCCGGACGGCGGCGCTGATCACCCCGGAGAACGCGACCGTGGCGAAGCACCAGCCCGCCAGGGTGGAGAACCGGCCGGTCGCGGCCGTCAGGACCGGTGGCTGCAGGCCGCGGCGCAGAATGATCAGGCCGCCCAGCCCGCCCACCCAGACGCAGACACCGAGCAGGTGGAGGCCGAGCGCGGTGACCGCGGTCTCGTGGCTGCTCGACCCGGAC
>JBKPQU010000066.1:0-8177 GCA_046734255.1 Actinomycetota bacterium | reverse complement strand
GACGACACCCCCTCCGCGGGCGGACGACCTCGTGAGCCGGTCACCGCGTGTCCCCCACACGGGGCGGCGCACCCGGGGCGTCGGAGCCGGCGATGGACCGCACCTCGTTCGTCACGGTGTGACGCTCGACGTGGACGAAACGGCGGCAGCCGAAGGAGTGGTACCAGGACTCGGCCGACCATCCGGCGGCATTGTCCTGATCGTAGAGGTAGACCCGCCACTGTTCCCGGGTCGCGGTCCGCACGTCGGGGCGCGCTCGCCGCTCGCCCACATGGCGGAACTCCGAGACGTTGCGCAGGCCGCAGTACGGACAAGGAATCTGGAACATCGGCCTCCGTTCAGTGCCCCACCGCTGCCGCGCCCTTTTCGCCGATCAGCCGGCCCTCGGCGAAACGGTCGAGTCCGAAGGCCGCGATGATGTCAGGGGTCTGCCCGGTCGCAACGAGCTCGGCCATCGCCTCGCCCGCCACCGGGCCGGCCTTGAATCCGTAGGTTCCCCACCCGGCATCGAGCAGGAAGCCCTCCACCGGCGTGACCCCCATGATCGGGGAGTAGTCCGGGGTCATGTCGCACAGCCCGGCCCACTGCCGCAGCAGCCGCAGCTTGCCGATCGAGGGCATGAGCTCCAGCACGTGCCCGGCCAGCTCCTCGATGAACTCCAGCGAGCCCCGGGTGGAGTAGGAGGGGTAGGGATCCACGCTGGCGCCGAAGACCAGCTCGCCGCGGTCGGTCTGGCTGACGTAGACGTGCAGCGAGCCGGAGACCACGACCGTGTTCAGGAACACCTTCACGGGCTCGGTGACCGCGGCCTGCAGCGGGTGGGTGACGATCGGGAGGCCGACCCCGGCCATGTCGGCGATCGTCGTCGCCCAGCCGGCGGTGCAGTTGACCACGACGGGCGTGTGGATCTCGCCGCGGGTGGTGCGCACCCCGCGCACCCGGCCCGCGTGGACGTCGATCCCGAGCACCTCGGTGTCCTGGTGGATGTGCACGCCGCGGGCGTCGGCGCCGCGGGCGTAGCCCCAGTTCACCGCGTCGTGCCGGATGATCCCGCCGGGCGGGTGGTACAGCGCGCCGAGGATCGGGTAGCGCGCGCGGGCCGAGACGTCGAGGTACGGCGCCAGCCGGCCCACCTCCTCCGGCCCGATCACCTCTGAGTCGACCTTCTGGAGCTTGTTCACCTCCGCCCGCCAGCGCATCGTCCGCAGCGAGGCGTCGGTGTGCGCGAGCGTGAGGTGGCCCCGCCGGGAGAACATCACGTTGAAGTTCAGCTGCGCGGCGAGCTCCTGGTAGAGCGTCAGCGAGCGCTGGTAGAACCGGACCCCCTCGGGGGTGAGGTAGTTCGAGCGCAGGATCGCGGTGTTCCGGCCGGAACCCCCGCCGCCGATGTACCCCTTGTCGAGGACGGCCACGTCGCTGATCCCGTGGTTGGCGGCCAGGTAGTAGGCGGCGGCCAGGCCGTGCACCCCCGCACCAATGATCACGACGTCGTAGCCGGACTTGAGTTCGTGCGGCCGCCAGCTGCGCGGCCACGGCGAGCGGGTCAGTCCCCGCTCCAGCAGTCCCAGGGCCGAGTACCGTGCCGGCCTGCGATGACCGCTACCCTCGCTGCCCATCCCGGGCTGCTCCCTTCCTCGCCGGCGCGAGTCCATCTAGCGGGGAAACGATATCCACTCCAGTGAAACGCAGCGAGCCAGGCGGGCCATCTAATCGCTCCGATCGGTGTGGCACTTCACGGACAGGAACCTCACCGGCAGCTTGAGCAGGTTGGTCGGGCCGTGCGGGACACCGCCGTCGAACTGCAGGGCGTCGCCGGACTCCAGAACGTAGCGGCTGGAGCCGTAGCCGTACTCCATTTCCCCGGAGAGCATGTAGATCAGCTCGCTGCCGTCGTGCTGGAACAGCGGGAAGACCTCCTCCTGCGCGGTCAGTGTCACCAGGAGCGGCTCGAGTTGACGGTTGACGCCGCGCAGCGAGCCGAGCATCTGGTACTGGTGCCCGGCCCTCGTGCCCCGCCGGACGATCTCGATCCCCTGCCCGGCCTTGACGAAGATCGCGTCGTGCTCCTCCTCCAGCCCGCGGAAGAAGGAGGTGACCGGCACGGTGATGGCGGTCGACAGCCGGGCGAGCGTGGCCAGGCTCGGCGAGGCCTGGGCATTCTCGATCTTGGAGAGCATCCCCTTGGAGATGCCGCTCCGCTCGGCCAGCTGACCGACGGTCAGGCCCATCTGCTGGCGGTACTCGCGGACCCGGCGGGCGATCGCCAGGTTCAGCGCGTGCTCGCGCACCACGGCGTCATCGAGATGACCGCTCGGCGCGGCGCGTTCGCGCTCCTCGCCCACCCGATGATCGTAGCCACCGCTCGCCGTACCTCGGCCGGCACATCGCGCTGGCCCGGGTGGCGGTCGAGTGCGGCGGCCTCGGCACCGAGCTGGAGGTCGGCAAGATCGACGGCCACCAGCAGCGGGTCCCGGCCACCGTGGTTCGGTTCCCCTTCTACGACCCGGACAAGACCCGCCCGCTCGTAGCCTCGGCCCCCGATGCGCACGGTGTGGCACCGTGCTCTTCCGGTGCGCACGGTGTCACGCCGTGCTCACCGGGGATGAGCGCAAAGCCGCACAGTGCGGTCGAGGGCCGGGGGTCAGGTGCGGCCGGGGCCGGGTCAGGTGCGGCCGGGGATCCAGGAGGTTCCAGCCAGCGGGACCCCGGCCATGGCAGCGGCCTCGACGGTGAGCGCGACCAGGTCCTCGGGCTCGAGGTTGTGCACGCTGGACTTCCCGCAGGCGCGGGCGAGCGTGGTGAGCTCCATCGTCAGCGCCTTGAGGTAGTTGGTCATCCGCTGCGCGGCGGCGGCCGGGTCGAGCCGGGCCTCCAGGTCGGGGTCCTGGGTGGTGACGCCGACGGGGCACCGCCCGGTGTGGCAGTGGTGGCAGTACCCGGGCCGGGTGCCGAGCGCGAGGTAGTCGGCGGTGGCATCCACGCCACCCGCGCTCCCGTTGCCGGGCACGGGATCGTGGTGCGCGCTGTTGCAGCCGAGCGCGATCAGCGCGGCCACCCCGATCGAGACGGCGTCCGCGCCGAGGGCGAGCGCCTTCGCGACGTCCGCGCCCGAGCGGATGCCCCCCGAGACGACCAGCTGCACCACCCCGGTCTTGCCGATCTCGCGCAGCGCCTCGGCGGCCAGCCGGACGGCGGGCAGCGTGGGGATGCCCGCGTGCTCGATGAAGACGTCCTGCGTGGCGCCCGTACCGCCCTGCATCCCGTCCAGCACGACGACGTCGGCACCCGCGGCGACGGCGAGCTTCACGTCGTTGTTCACCCGGGTCGCGCCGATCTTCACGTAGATCGGCTTCTGCCAGTCGGTCGCCTCGCGCAGTTCCGCGATCTTGATGGTCAGGTCGTCCGGGCCGGTCCAGTCGGGGTGCCGGCTGGCCGAGCGCTGGTCGATCCCGGCGGGCAGCGTGCGCATCCCGGCGACCCGCTCGCTGACCTTCTGGCCGAGCAGCATCCCGCCGCCGCCCGGCTTCGCGCCCTGGCCGATCACCACCTCGATCGCGTCGGCCGCGTGCAGGTCGTGCGGGTTGAACCCGTAGCGCGACGGCAGGCACTGGTAGACCAGCAGCCGGGAGGCATTGCGCTCCTCCGGGGTCATCCCGCCGTCCCCCGTGGTGGTCGAGGTGCCGACGGCGGTGGCGGCCCGGCCCAACGCCTCCTTGGCGTGGGCGGACAGCGAGCCGAAGCTCATCCCGGCGATCGTGATCGGGATGTCGAGGTGCAGCGGCTTCTCCGCGTACCGGGTGCCCAGCACCGTCGACGTGTCGCAGCGCTCCCGGTAGCCCTCCAGCGGGTACCGCGACGCCGATGCGGTGAGGAACACGAGGTCGTCGAACGTCGGCACCCGCCGCTTAGCGCCCCAGCCGCGGATCTCGTACCGGCCGGTGGCCGCCATCTCCCGGATCTGCCCGATCACCTCGGGCGGGAAGCTGGCACTGGGACGCAGCGCGCCGGAGCCGCCGACGCCTCCGGCGCCGTTGTTCGCGAACTCGATCGGGGCGTCCATCAGTACCTCTGGTTCTTCAGCGCGTCGAAGGTGTACAGCTGCCGGGCCGACCCCACCCGGGTGACGTTCTGCGCGTCGATGCCCGTGAAGCCGCTGGCCTGCACGAGCTCCTTGACCCGGACGACGTCCGCCTCGGTCAGCTCCTCGACCCGGGCGTCGGCGCCGAGCGAGCGGATCCGCCCGCCGACGTAGATCACCGCCTCGTAGAGCGAGTCGCCCAGCGCCTCACCGGCGTCCCCGCCGATCAGGATCGTGCCGGCCTGGGCCATGAACCCGCTCATGTGCCCGACGTCCCCGGCCACGACGAGCGTCCCGCCCTTCAGCGAGATCCCTGCGCGGGACGACGCGTCCCCGGCGACGAACACCTGGCCGCCGTGCGACGAGGCCGCCGCGCACTCCGACGCGTTCCCGGTGACCCGGACCACGCCGCTCATGAGGTTCTCCGCCACCCCCCAGCCGAGCGAGCCGTCGACGGTCACGTCCGGGCCGTCGCACAGCCCGGCGATGTAGTACCCGGCGTGGCCGAGGATCGTCACCTCGATCCGGTTGGTCAGCCCGACCGCGAGGTTGTGCGTCCCGCGCGGCTCGGTGATCGTCGCCTGGGCGCCGTCCGGCAGCTCGCGCAGCGCCCGGTTGATCTCGCGGGTACTCAGCTCGGCGCAGCTCAGCGAGACCATACGTGGATCTCCTCGGGCATCGGCTCGAACACCCGGGCCCGCTCGATCCCGGGCAGGCCCGCCATCGCGTGGTACTCGGAGGTGACGGCCACGTACCCCGGCGTCTCCGCGACCACCAGTGGCTTGCAGGCGAACGCGTCCCGGACGACCGCGAACTGGTCCCGCGAGGCCACCAGCAGCGTGAAGAAGCCGTCGAACTCCTTCAGCACCCGGCGCAGGGCCTCGCCCAGGTCGTCGCCCCCGGCCAGCCGCCGGGCGATGAACCGGGCCGCGACCTCGGAGTCGTTGTCGGTCTCGAATCGGTCGCCGGCGTCGATCAGCTGCCGGCGGATCGAGGCGTAGTTGCTGAACGAGCCGTTGTGCACGAGCGTCAGGTCGGCCGCGGGTGCGAACGGGTGCGAGTGGTCCGTGGTCACCGCGGACTCGGTGGCCATCCGCGTGTGCCCGACGCCCTGGTAGCCGCTCACCTTGGGCAGCTCGTAGCGGGCGGCTATCTCCGCGGGCGTGCCGACGTCCTTGACGATCCGAAGGCTCTGGCCCCAGCCGACGATCACCGCGTCCGGGACCAGCTCGCGGAGCGCCTCGCGCACCCGCGGCTCGTCCTCGGTCGTGGTCAGCATGGCGTGGTCCGCGGTGACCTGCAGGTCGACCCCGGAGCCCAGCGTGGCGCCGAGCGCGTTCGAGATGTACGGCGTCCACACGTCGCCGCTGCCCGCCCGCACGGTGTAGCGCATGCGGCCATCGGTCAGCGGGCCGTCGTAGACGGCGATGCCGGAGGAGTCCGGGCCGCGCGTGCTCATCGCCACGAGCATCGGTGTCAACAGCTCACCCAGGCGCGGGTGCAGCTCAGGATCGATCAGGTGCAGACCGACGATGCCACACACGGCGTCACCTCCCGGTTCCTCAAAGTGTTCGCGGACAGGACGAGGGCGGATGGCTGGCGGGGCAATGGATCCACTGACATTATCCGGGGTTTCACGTCGGTCAACAGATGGCCCCATCTGCAGTAGGTTTCCCTCGGCACCCATGAAGATCCGGGGCTCGCCCGCGAGCCGGCGCGCAGTGGAGGAATGAATGGGCATCTCGCGTGAGCAGTTCGCGGAACGCGCCGCGAACGAGGGCGTCGAGTTCTTCTTCGCGATGTTCGTCGACATGCACGGCAAGCCGTGCGCCAAGATGATTCCGGTCCAGGCGATCGACCTGCTGCTGGACGGGGGCGCGGGCTTCGCGGGGTTCGCCGCCGGACCGATGGGCCAGTCCCCGGCCGACCCGGACATGCTCGCCGTCCCGGACCTCGACTCCTACGCCGTCGCCCCCTGGCAGCCCAACACCGCGGTCGTGCAGTGCGACATCCACGTGGAGGGCGAGGAGTGGCCGTACTCCCCCAGGGTGATCCTCAAGCGGCAGCTGGCTGCGCTGGCCGAGCGGGGGTGGGTGTTCAAGACCGGGGTGGAGGCGGAGTACTTCCTGGTCCGCCGCAAGCCCGAGGGCGGGATCGAGCTGGCCGACCCGATCGACACGGCCGCGCTGCCCTGCTACGACGCCAAGGCGCTGACCAGGATGTTCCCGCACCTGTCCGCGGTCTCCAGCTACATGAACAAGCTCGGCTGGGCCAACTACGCCAACGACCACGAGGACGCCAACGGCCAGTTCGAGCAGAACTTCACCTTCGCCGACGCCCTGACCACCGCGGACCGTCTGATCTTCTTCCGCTACATGGTGCACACGCTCGCCCACCAGGCCGGACTGGCCGCGACGTTCATGCCCAAGCCCTTCGCGCACCTCACCGGCAACGGGCTGCACGTGCACAGCAGCCTCTGGGACGCCGACTCCGACTCCGCGCTGTTCGAGACCGACGAGGACGCCCGCGGGCTCGGGCTGTCCGAGCTGGCCTACCAGTTCGCCGGCGGCCTGATCGAGCACGCCCCGGCGATGGTGGCGGTGACCTGCCCGTCGGTGAACTCCTACAAGCGGTTCGGCGTCGGCGCACCGTCCTCCGGCGCCACCTGGGCACCCGCGTACGCCACCTACGGCGGCAACAACCGCACCCAGATGCTGCGCGTGCCCGAGGGCGGCCGGCTGGAGAACCGCGGCGTCGACGGGTCGGCCAACCCCTACCTCGCGTTCACCGTGATGCTCGCGGCGGGCCTCGACGGCATCGACCGCAAGCTGGACCCGGGCGAGCCGAACCTCGACAACCTGCACGTCATGGACCCGGAGGTGCTGGCGAAGCGAGGCGTGAAGGCCATGCCGCCGACGCTTCTGCACGCCGCGGAGAACCTCGTCGGTGACGACATCCTGCGCGCGGCCCTCGGCCAGGTGCCCGGCGGGGACTACATCGACTACTTCGCCGCGACCAAGCGCGCCGAGTTCATGGACTACCACTCCGGCGTCTCGGCCTGGGAGGTCGACCGGTACCTCACGCTGTTCTGAACAGCCCGGCCGGGGCGGCTCAGCGGGCGGCGCCGGCGGCGGGACCGGGCCGGCGGGACGTCGACTAGCACCATCGACCCGTCGATCAGCGCGGCCAGCGATACCGCGGCCTGCCCGCCGAGACCGAGGTCATCGCGCTGACCGTGCCCGCGCGGCCCGCCGGGCCGTCGGTAGTCACCACCGAGACGGTCGCCGCCGCCCTGCTCATCCCGTCGAGGAACTTCTCCCGGATCATCAGCCCTCCCCGCCCGACGTCCCTAGGCGTACCAGGCGCGGACCTCACACCGACCGCGCAGGCGGCGGCGGAGTGCGGCGGCCGGGTCCCCCTCGACCAGCGTGCGAACGCGACCGGCCGCCCTCGCCTGCAGCGCCACCTCGCGGGCCTGCCGGTTGCGCGCGATCCGGGCGATCGACTTCGCCGGGTTGCGGGTGATCACGACCTGGGCGTCGGCGTTCACCCCCCATCGCTGCAGCGCTCGGACGGCGTCGCCGACCACGCGCGCCTGCTCCTCCCGCTCTTTGGCCGTGGGCAGCAGACCGGGATTGGGCAGTCCGAAGGCATACCCGTGCAGCCTCGCGATGCTCACCACGGCGACCCGCTCGCCGCGGCCGATCTCAGCCGCGGCGCGGATCGCCTCCTCACCGAACGGCAAACCGGTGGAGGCCAGCACGACCGCCACCGGGATGTCCGGACCCCGGGGGCGGTCGCGCCGCAGCAAGCCGGTCAGGTGGTCGCCGGCGGCGGCCGGTCGGCGTCCGGACCGGCGACGTCGACCGGCGCACCGGTCGCAGCCTCGGCCGCCATCAGGTCACCGGGGGCGGGCATCGCGCCTGCCGTGGCGGCTGGTGCGGCCCCACGCCGCCGGTCGCTGTACTGCCGCCACCAGTACAGCGGAAGGTACGCGGCGATGATCACCAGGCCGAGGAAGAACAGGAACGGGCCCTCGTCCGGACCCACGACGAGCTTGGGTGCCTCCCAGCCGCCGTAGGCCCACACGAACATGAAG
>JBKPQU010000065.1:0-11026 GCA_046734255.1 Actinomycetota bacterium | reverse complement strand
CAGCAGGACGGCGGCCGCGATCGCCAGCGCCGTCCGCAGGGCGAGCGAGCGCGACCGCGGTACCCGCGGCCCCGCCTCCGCCGGTACGCCGGCGGCCGGTTCCGTGCGGGCGCCCACCCCCCAAGACTAGGAGCGGCCTTGCCCGTCGGCGCCGCCGCGGCCGGCGTGAGACGCACTGCGCGGCGTTACGCCGATCCCCGATGCCCACGGCGTGACACCGTGGGCTTCCGGTAGGCACGGCGTGACACCGTGGGCATCAGGTGGGGGCGGCAGCTCGGGTACGAGGTTGGGTATGAGGTTGGATATGAGGCTGGGTATGAGGGGGACGGTCAGAGACGGCGGTCGGCGAGGACCGGGAAGGCCTTGCGCCAGCGGTCCACCTCGGCGAGGTCGACGTCGGCGACCAGGACCTCCTCGCCGTCCCCGGTCTCGGCGAGCACATCGCCGGTGGCCGAGACCACCTGGCTGTACCCACCCATGGGGACGCCGCTGTGCTCGCCGCCGGTGTTGCACTGCAGGACGACGCACTGGTTCTCGACTGCGCGAGCGCGGCCGAGGAGCCTCCAGTGCTCCACCCGCGCCGCCGGCCACGCGGCCGGAATCACGAACACCTGCGAGCCGGCGTCCAGCAGCCGCCGGTACATCTCGGGGAAGCGCAGGTCGTAGCAGGTGGACAGTCCGAGGGTGGCGGTGCCGCCGGCCAGCGGCAGGGGCACGGTGACGATGTCCGCGCCGGCCTCCAGCAGCACCGGCTCGCCCTCGCCGAAGCCGAACCGGTGGATCTTGCGGTAGACCGCCAGCCGGGAACCGTCCGGGCCGAACACCACCGAGGTGTTCCACAGGCCCCGTCCCTGCGGCCCGCGCTCGCTGTCCGTGGCGCCTTCGGGCAGCCGCTCGACCATCGACCCGGCGTGCACCACCGCACCCACATCGCGGGCCGCCGAGGCGATCGCCGACATCGTCGGGCCGTCCAGCACCTCGGCCCGCTCCGCCCAGCGGCGGTGCGCGAAGCCACCGTGCGGCCACAGCTCCGGCAGCACGACGAGATCGGCGCCACGCTGGGCACGCACCAGGTCGGCGACCCGGGCGATCCGGTCGGCCACGGGCTCGTCGTCGGTGTAGGCCACCTGGATCAAGTGCACAGCCACCATGCTCGGCACACTAACCCGAAGCTGCGGTGATCACGCCTCTCGGCGGGTGAGGGCGGCGTGCAGCCGGCGCTTGGCGGCGTGCAGATCGGCGTCCGCGGCGACCAGCAGGTCGCGCGGCTGCCACGGCGGAGTCGCCGCCGCGAAGCCCATCGAGACACTCGGGCCGCGGTGGTTGGCCTCGAGTTGGAGCAGCACCGAACGGATCCACTGCAGGACCGCCTCGGGCGGGCACTCCGGCACGACGACGCAGAACTCGTCACCACCCAGCCGGCCGAGGCTCGAACCGGGCAGCGCGGGCAGGTCCCGGCTCAGCGCGTCGGCCAGGCGGATCAGCGCCTCGTCGCCCTTCGAATGCCCGAGGGTGTCGTTGATCTCCTTGAGCAGGTCGACGTCGAGCAGCACCACCGACGCCGGGACGCCGGACTGCGACATCCGGTCCAGGGCGTCGTCCACCGCCCGGCGGTTGCCCACGCGGGTGAGCGGGTCCTCGAACGCCTGCCGCGCCATCCGGTCCAGGCTCTCGGCCTGCGCGACCACTCCGGCCATCAACGTCGCCACCGTCGTGAGGTTCTCTACGTCCGCCGAGGCGAACGGAGGGTCGCCCAGCCCCGTGGTCAGCCAGAGCTGCCCCCAGAGCCGGCCCTCGAGGTACAGCGGCACCGCGGCGGAGGAGTACTTCTGCAGGCTCCGCAGCAGCTCGACCTCGTCCGGGTCCGCGTCGGCATCGTCGACGGTGTGCATGTAGGGCAGGCCGGTCAGCAGCGCCCGCCGCGCCTGCGCGTAGTCGGCGAGCGCGTAGACCTCGTCGTCCGGCAGCGCCTGCTCGCCCGGACCCAACTGTCCGACGTTGACCAGGCAGCGCAGGGCGCCGGACTCCCGCTCCCAGCGTTCCAGCGACGCCGAGGCCGCCCCGACGATGCGGCGGACCTCCTCCAGACCCACCCTCAGCAGCTCGCGGGTGTCCCGGCTGGAGGCCAGCACCCGCGTGATCCCGACCAGGGAGCGCAGCCGCTCCTCCATCCCCCGGCGGCCCAGCCGGCGACGGTCGAGGTCGTCGACGAGGTCGCCCAGAGGAAGGACCTCCGGCGGGTCCTCGGCAAGCTGGCGCAGCGCTTGGGCGAGCTGCGGCCAGAGCGGCAGCGCCTTGCGGGCCTCGTCGCGCAGGCCGTGCGCCAGCGCCTCCCGGCCGAGTGCGGCGTCCCGGAGCACCGCCGCATCGGCGACCCGCACGGCCGCCCGCACGGTCGCGATCAGCTCGTCCGACGTGTCGTCCACCTGGAGCAGCGCGGCCAGGCGCGGCTCGCCGGCGAGCACATCGGGAAGCCCCCCGTCGATCGCCAGCCGCGCGAGGTCGTGCACGAGGCTGAGCCGCCCGACGGCCCGGACAAACGATTCAGGCGTGCGGCGCAGCCGCGCCAGTCCGCTCGCCACCGCGTGCACGCCGGCCCGGTGCGGGTCCGCCTCCGGCGCGAGGAGCCGGACCGCGGCCAGCACCGCCGTATCCACCTCCACCGACCAGGGCTCGACCCCGCCCTCGGTCACCACCTTCGCGCGATGGGTGCCCCGGGCGGCGAGGGCGGCCGCGGCGGCGTCCGCGTTCGGCTTGGCGAACAGGAAGCCCTGCGCGGCCGGGCACCCGAGCCGGATGAGGGCGTCGGCCTGCTCCTCCGTCTCCACTCCCTCGGCGATCACCGACAGGCCGAGGCTGTCCGCGAGGTCGATCACGACCCGCACGATGGCGCGGTCCGCGCCGGCCATCGTCACCCCGGAGACGAAGCTGGAGTCGAGCTTGAGGATGTGCACGGGCAGGCGCCGCAGGTTGTCCAGGGTGGCGAACCCGACGCCGAAGTCGTCCAGTGCCACGCGCACGCCCATCGCGGCGAGCCGCTCGAGCACCGGCCTGGTCTGTGGCGAGGCGACGGTCGACTCGGTGATCTCCAGGTTGACCGAGGACCCGGGCAGTTCGTTCTCGGCCAGCAACTCGGCGACGAGTTCGACGAAGTCGGGCTGCACGAACTGGGCCGGTGCGACGTTGACGCTGACCGAGGCGGTGGCGATCAGCCCGTTCGCCTTCCGCCAGCGGGCGGCCTCGATCAGGGCACGCCGGAGCACCGCCTCGCCGAGCGGGATGATCAGGCCGCTGCTCTCGGCGACCGGGATGAAGCTCTCCGGCGGCAGCAGGACGCCCTCCGGGGTGCGCATCCGGGCGAGCGCCTCGAACCCCACCACGTGGCGGGAGGTCAGCACGACGACCGGCTGGTAGTGCACCTCCAGCGCATCGCCCTGCAGGAGTTCGGCCACCCGCGCGGCGTCCAGAACGCCACCGGCGACGGCGTCGTCCCCGTGCACCGGTGGGGCCGCGCCACCGCCGGGTGCCCTCATCTCGCGCGCACTCCCGTCAAGACCCACCGTCCGCGACCTGCCGTAGGAACTATGTCCGTTGTCGGCCTGGATGCCCAGCGTCTTGATAGCCCTACATCACGCCATGCCTGGGTGGCACGCCCGAACGATTCAACCCTCTGGACGAGTCCACGGCTATCGATATATCGTCAATACATCGTAAGATCGCCGTTCGGCGGCGCTCGAACCCGGTGGACATCTCCCGGAAATAAGTTGGCACACGCAACTAGTTGTGTGCTACAAGTTTCTAGCACCTTCGCGTCACCAGGAGTCGCCATGCCAACCGAACCGGACGTCGCCCCGGCCACCGGGCCGGGCGACCGGATGCCGGCCCCTGTTCGAGACCTGACGCAGGACCCGATGCAGGACCCGATGCAGGACCCCGTGCAGGAGCTGAGCCAGGAGCTCGCCCGGCACGCGCGCATCCTCCACCTCGTCAAGACCCAGGTCTCGAGCTCGTCGATGTCCGGCCTCGACTCCGGTGCCGTGCACGTGCTGATGTTCCTGGTCAAGGCCGGCCCGCTGCGGCAGGGCGCGCTCGCCGAGTGTGCCATGCTCGACCCCTCCACGGTGAGCCGCTACGTCGCCCAGCTGGTCCGCAGCGGCCACGTGGAACGCCGAGCCGATCCCGCCGACGGTCGGGCCGTGCAGCTGGTGGCCACCGAGCTGGGTCGGGCGCTCGCCCGCAGGATCGCCGCGCAGCGCGACGCCCTGCTCCGCGACGTCCTCGCCCGGTGGGCCCCGGACGAGGTGCACGACCTGGCCGTCCGCATGCGGCGGATCAACGACGACTTCGAGGCCCACCGACCCCTGGCGCGCCCGTACCACCACGCCGTGTCCGTGCCCGCCCATCCCATCGACAGCACCACCGACGAGGAGCGTTGATGTCCACCGCATCCGCGGCCCACGACGGAGCCCGACCCGGCCAGCCAGCAGGCCAGACGGCAGGCCAATCGGCAGGTCTGGCGCCCGGACAGCTGTCCCACCGCCAGGTGATGCTGATCTTGTCCGGCCTGATGGCCGGGATGTTCCTGGCCGCGCTCGACCTGAACATCGTGTCGACGGCGATCCGGACGATCTCCGACGACCTGCACGGCCTGAGCCTGCAGGCCTGGGCGACCACGGCATACCTGATCACCTCGACGATCACCACACCGCTGTACGGGAAGCTGTCCGACATCTACGGCCGGCGGCCGTTCTTCCTGACCGCGATCTCGCTGTTCGTGGTCGGGTCGGCCCTGTCGGCCATGTCGACCTCGATGTACCAGCTCGCGGCCTTCCGGGCGATCCAGGGCCTGGGCGCCGGCGGTCTGTTCTCGCTCGCGCTGGCGATCATCGGGGATATCGTCCCGCCCCGGGAGCGGGCCCGCTACCAGGGCTTCTTCCTGGCGGTCTTCGGCACCGCCAGCGTGCTCGGCCCGGTGATCGGCGGTTTCCTGGCCGGCCAGTCGGAGTTGTTCGGGATCACCGGCTGGCGCTGGGTGTTCCTGATCAACGTGCCGATCGGGATCGTCGCGCTGATCGTGGTGGCGCGGACGCTGCACATCCCGCACACCCGCCGCAGCCACAAGATCGACTTCGCCGGTGCGGCGGCGTTGATCGTGGCTCTGGTGCCGCTGCTGATCGTCGCCGAGCAGGGCCGGATCTGGGGGTGGACCAGTGACAAGGCCTGGTTCTGCTACGTGGTCGGCGCGGCCGGCATCGTCTGGTTCCTGATCGCGGAGTTCCGGTCCGGCGACGACGCGCTGCTGCCGATGCGGCTGTTCCGCGGCCGCACCTTCTCCATCGGCTCGGCGCTGAACTTCATCATCGGGATGGGGATGTTCGGCGGGATCGCCGCGCTGCCGCTGTACCTGCAGATCGTCAAGGGCAAGACCCCGACCGAGGCGGGTCTGCTGCTGCTGCCGCTGACCATCGGGATCATGGCTGGATCGATCATCTCCGGGCAGACGATCTCGCGGACCGGCCGGTACAAGGTCTTCCCGATCGTCGGGGCGTTCCTGCTGCTGGCCGGGATGCTGCTGATGAGCCGGCTGCACGTGGACACCACGATCCTCGAGATCCAGGTCTACTCGCTGATCTTCGGGCTCGGTCTGGGGTTCAACATGCAGCCGCTGGTGCTGGCGGTGCAGAACGCCGTGCCGCCCCAGGACATGGGTGTGGCGACGTCCTCGGCCACCTTCTTCCGCCAGATGGGCGGCACCCTCGGCACGGCGGTCTTCCTGTCGGTGCTGTTCAGCACCGTGGTCGACCGGATCAGGAACGCCTTCGCAGACGTGGCCGCCACCCCGGCCTTCCAACAGGCGCTGCACGACCCCGCGGTGACCTCCAACCCGGCCAACAAGCCCGTGCTGGACGCCATCCGCACCGGCGGGCAGGCCGCGGCCGGCGGGTCGCTGAACGACTCCTCCTTCATCAACCACCTCGACCCGCGGCTGGCCCGCCCCTTCCTGGAAGGCTTCGCCAGCTCCATCGACACCGTCTTCCTCTGCGCCGCGGCGGTCCTGGCGGTTGCCATGGTCGTCGTCTTCTTCCTCCCCGAAGAACGACTCCGCGACCACTCCGGCCTCCAGGCCCGCATGGCCGACGAAGCCGCCCAAGCCGCCCAAGCCGCCGCCGCCGCGACCCCCGGCCCCGCCCTCGAGGGTGCGGAGCAGGACCGCCAGGTGGCCCCGGTCGCCGACGGCCGGTTCGACGGGCGGGCCAACGGCCAGCTCGACGGGCGGGCCAACGGCCAGCTCGACGGGCGAGCCAACGGCCAGTTCGACGGGCACACGGCGGACCGGCCCGCCCCCGCTCACGGCCGCCACGCGGACGGCGACGGGGACGGCCATCCGCACGATTACTCACCCGATCACACACACGGCCACGTGCACCCGCGCCACCGGAAGGACGGCCAGGCGGAGGGTGAGGTGGACGGCGACGAGGCGGTGCCGGCCAGGCCGGGAGGTTCCGCGGGCTAGACCCACCACCTCCCCGGCGACCACTGGCACAGGCGTCCGGCCCCCGGCAGGGGGAACGGGCGCCTGTGCTGCTTTGCGAGCCCGACCTGCCAGGGGCTCACGGCACGCGAATGCGACGTCTGCCGCGATTTCCGCGCGTGCCATTGCCGCTCGCGTCACCTCCGGAGGCGGCCCTGTCACTCGGCCGCTCGCACTCGACATCACTCGCCTGGCGGATGGCGCTGACGCCGTCCGTACGCAGTGGGGTCGCCGACAGCCTCCATAGCCCTGGTCGAGCCGGGATCGGTTACTCCATCCGTGGCGACCTTCACCACCCAGAGTGAAGTCGCGGCGACGCTATGGCGCTGCCCGCAACGCCGCCCGGATCATCGATACAGCAAGTGATCCCCCGACTACTGAAGGAGAACAGATGTCCAAGCACTGGGTGCTCAAGGCAGTCACCTCGGTCGGCGGCATCGTCGCCCTCGCCGCGACGGTAGGCGCCGGCTACAAGTGGTGACCTTCCGCCCCTGAGCAAGCGCCCCAAAGCGATCCGTGTCTCCCGGCTCGATCACCCTCCGGAGGCGGTGACCGGGCCCGGCACGAACTGCTCTGACCAGATCGAACTCAGCTCAAGGCCGGTCCGCCCGAGGCCGACAAACTGATCGGACGCTGCAGGGGTCCGCGGTGGCTCGGGTCGGTTCCGGTGAGAAGGAGCCGCGATGAACCGAGCAACCCTCTCCCGTGCCAGCCTGCACCGAGCAGCCACAGCCCTCGGCAGCATCCTCGCCCTCGCCGCGATCGTCGGCGCCGGATCGAAGTGGTGGTGAGCATGAAGGGCATCAGCACAGGACTCCTGACCAGGGGGACGTGTGCGGCCCCCACTGTCATCGCCCGCTTGACAGTGGTTGGCCGCGGAAAGAAGTGGTAACAGACCCTGATGGCGTGGCGCCCGCGGCCGAATCGGCCGCGGGCGCTTCGCCGTCGCGCACGGTCGTTGCCTACGCGATGACCGTGTTCCTGCTGGGCGTGGCGGTGCTGGTCACCGTCTTGGTGCTCCAGCTCCCGGACATCCCCTGGATCTCCTGGGGGATGTCGACCACGTACCTGCTCACGATCCTGCTGTTCATCGGTGAGCTGCGGCCGCTGCTGGTCACCCGGGGGGACGGTGACACCGATCGGGTGACGGTCTCCTCGACCTTCGCCCTCGCGCTGGTGCTCACCGGCCCCTTGTCGCTGGCGATCGTCTCCCAGGTCCTCGCCACCGGCCTGGACGACTTCCGGAAGAAGCGGCCCCCGCTGGTCTGCGCCTTCAACGCCGGGCAGTACGTGCTCACGCTGGCGGCCGCCCGTCTTGTCTTCGCCCTGGCCGCGGACGTGCCGGTGACCAGGGTCGAGACCGCGTTCACCACGCGGGAGATCCTGCCCTCGCTGGTCGCCGCGGTGACCTTCTTCCTGGTCAACAACGGCACGGTGGGCGGCGTCGTCGCGCTGAACAGCGGGCAGCGGGTGCTCGCCGTGCTCCGCGAGGACGTCCGGGTCCAGGGCATGGCCTCGGCCATCCTGCTCGGCCTGGCACCGATCACCGCGGTGGTCGGATCCTTCTCGTTGATCATGGTCCCGCTGATGATGCTGCCCCTGCTGGGCGTGCAGCACAACGCCTGGATCGCCGCCCAGCGCCAGCACGACGCCCTGCACGACGGGCTCACCGGGCTGCCCAACCGCGAGTTGTTCCGGCACCGGGTCGAGCGGGCGATCTCCGGCACGCGTACCGGAACCGCGGTGGTCGCGGTGATGCTGCTCGACCTGGACCACTTCAAGGAGGTCAACGACACCCTCGGCCACCAGGTGGGCGACGGCCTGCTCCGCGAGGTCGCCACCCGGCTGATCGCCGCCGTCCCCGAGGAGATCACGGTCGCCCGGCTGGGCGGCGACGAGTTCGCGATCCTTGTCCCGGCCGCCACCGGCGTCCCCGCCGTGACCGCCCTTGCCGAACGCGTGGCCGGCAGGTTGCGCGAGCCGGTGGTGGCAGAGGGCGTCCGGATCGGCGTCCAGGCCAGCATCGGCATCGCGCTTTGTCCGGAGCACGCGAACACCGTGCAGACCCTGCTGCAGCGCGCGGACATCGCGCTCTACCGGGCGAAGACCAACCGCGGTGAGATCCAGCTGTACCGGGCTGAGATCGACCAGCACACCGTGCTGCGGCTGAGCCTGCTCGGCGACCTGCACACGGCCGTGGACAACGAGGAGTTCGAGCTGCTCTACCAGCCGCAGGTCGACACCCGCAACGGCTCGGTGGTCGCGATCGAGGCCCTCATGCGCTGGCGGCACCCGGCGCACGGCGTGATCTCACCGGATGTCTTCATCCCGCTGGCCGAGAACACCGGTGTGATCGCCGCCATGTCGCGCAACGCGATGGAGTCCGCGCTGGCCACGCTCGCCCTGCTGCGCGCGGGCGGGCACGACCTGTCGATGGCGGTCAACGTGTCCGCCCGGCTGCTCTCCGACCTCGAACTCCCCCGGTGGATCGCCCAGATGCTGCTGGCGGCCTCGGTGCCGCCCGGCCGCCTGACGATCGAGGTGACGGAGAGCACGATCACCGCGGATCCGGTGCGCGCCATGCAGGTGCTGCACGACCTGCGGGAGATCGGCGTCCGGCTTGCGGTCGATGACTTCGGGACCGGCTACTCCTCGCTGTCCTACCTGCGGCGCCTGCAGCCCGACGAGCTCAAGGTCGACAAGTCGTTCGTCATGCAGATGGGCGCCGACGAGAACAGCGCCGTGATCGTGCGCTCGACGGTGGAGCTCGGACACGGCCTCGGACTGTCCGTGGTCGCCGAGGGCGTGGAGGACCAGAGCACCTACGACGCGCTCGCCCGGCTCGGTGCCGACCGGATCCAGGGCTTCCACATCGCCCGGCCGATGAGCGGCGCCGCCCTGAAGAGCTGGCTGGACGCCGCCGTCCTCCGGGGCACCGCGCTGCCCGTGGTGCATACGCCGGCGGTGGAGGCGGCGCCGTCGGTGGAGGGCGTGCCCACGCAGCAGGGGGAGCGGGAATTCGACCACGAGCCGCGGAGGGCACTCACATGATCATTCCTGTGGCTGCGGCGCTCGCCGCACTGCTGCCCCTCCTCGTCGGCGGGCGGATGAACCGCCTGGGCGCCGTCCGGCTGCGCCGCACCGCCTGGGTGGTCTGGGCGCTGCTGCTGCAGATCGTGGTGATCGAGATGGTGAGCGGCGGCCCGCCGGCGATCCTGAAGACGGTGCACGTGCTCAGCTACCTGATGGCCGCGGCCTTCCTCTGGCTCAACCGTCGCGTGCCCGGCCTGCTCCTGGTCGGCCTCGGCGCGGCCTGCAACGGGATCACGATCGCGATCAACGGCGGAACGCTGCCGGCCCGGCCCGGCGCGCTGCGCACCGCGGGGATCGACCTCGTCGCCGACAGGTTCGTCAACTCCGGGGCCCTGGCGCACCCGCACCTGTGGTTCCTCGGCGACGTGTTCGCGATCCCGGCCGGCTGGCCGCTGGCCAACGTGTTCAGCGTCGGCGACGTCCTGATCGTGCTGGGCGTGGCAGTGGCGTCATGGCGCATCTGCGGCACTGCCTGGACGGCGCCGTGGGACGCGGTGGCGAACGGTCACGGCCCGCTCCGGCCTCCCCGCCACGCGGCCGCGGCCCTCACCTGAGCCCGGGTCGATTCAGCGCCCGGCCCGAGGTCACGCCCAGAGCAGGGCCCGGTCCGGCAGCTCGAGCAGCGCGCCGACGTCGGCGAGCACGCGGCTGCCCAGCTCGCCGTCCACGAGCCGGTGGTCGAAGCTCAGCGCCAGCTGCGCGACCCAGCGCGGCCGAACCCGTCCACGGTGCACCCACGGCATCCGCCGGATCTGGCCGACCGCCAGGATCGCGGCCTCGCCGGGGTTGAGGATCGGCGTGCCCGCGTCGACGCCGAAAACGCCGACGTTGGTGATCGTGATCGTCCCGCCGGCCATCTCCGCCGGCTGGGTGCGACCCTCCCGCGCCGTCGCGGTCAGCGCCGCCAGCGCCTCGGCGAGCTCGCGCAGGCTCAGCCGGCCGGCGTCCTTGATGTTGGGCACGACCAGGCCGCGGGGGGTGGCGGCGGCGATGCCGAGGTTGACCTGGTGCTTGACCACGATCTCGCCGGCGTCGCCGTCCCAGCTCGCGTTGATCTCGGGGTGCCGTCGGACCGCGATCAGCAGCGCGCGGGCGATCAGCAGCAGCGGCGAGATCTTGAGGTCGGCGAAGTCCGCGTCGCCGCGCAGCCGCCGGACCAGCCGCAGCGTGCGGCTGACGTCCACGCTGAGCCACTCGGTGACGTGCGGCGCGGTGAACGCGCTGGCGACCATCGCCTCCGCGGTCATCTTGCGCACCCCGCGGACCGGGATACGGGTCTCCCGCTGCTCGCCCTCCGGCTCCGCCGGGCGGCGCCCGGCACTCGCGGCCTCGACGTCGTCGCGGGTGACCACCCCGCCTGGACCGGTGGCCGGGACCGAGCCGAGGTCGACGCCCAGGTCC
>JBKPQU010000064.1:0-14594 GCA_046734255.1 Actinomycetota bacterium | reverse complement strand
GGCCCGGACCGCGCGCCGCGGCCACGTTCCACCAGCGCCATGACGCGTGGCGGCGGAGGGCGGACGCGGGCTGGGACGAGCTCTGCGCGCGGGCGGAGTCCCGGACCTGAGCCCGACCGGGCTTGCTCACTCGGCGCCGCTTTGCTCGTTCGACGCCGACGCAGGAGGCGCTGCGAACGTTTGCGAGCGGCGTCCCGTGAGTAAGCGGGCGCTGGCGAGCAAGCGAGGACGGCGGGGCTCCCCGCCGCGCGTAACGCCGACCGGACGCACTCAGTAGTCCTGCTCCCAGAAGTGCACGTAGTCGAACTCCACCGCCATGTGGTTGATCCCGTGCGGCGGTGGCTTGATCCATCCCGCGAACACCCCCGGCTCGTACTCCGGGCTCATCAGTGACGCCACGGCCGCGCGATCGTCCGCCGACGGCAGCCACCCGGCGGAGCGGGCCTGCCAGGTCGCCTCGTCCAGGATCTCGCCGTCGGGGCCGACGTGGTGCCCGGCGTACACCCCGACCTTCCGGTTGAACCCCTCGTGCGGCAGCCTCAGCCGGTGCGGCACGCCGGCGGCTTCCAGCGCCGAGTTCCAGCGCTTGAGCCCGTGGCTGCAGTCGGCGACGTACTCGTCCCGCAGGTCCAGGTTCAGCGCGTTCAGCAGGGGCACGGTCTGCGTGGCCTTGCGCCCGTCCTCGATCGTGCTCAGCTCCCGGGTCGCGTCGAGCAGCACGTGGTCGTCCTTGCGGCGCGTCTCCTGCCAGCGGCCCTTGAGCCCTGCGGTGAAGTACCGCGCGGCGTTGGTCGACAGTTCCGAACCGAACAGGTCCATCGACACCGAGAACTGCGCGTTCAGGTAGCGCTGCACGATGTCCAGCGGGATCCCGCCGTGCGGCAGCACGTCCTCGGTGTCGTGCTCCTTCATGAGCTCGGCCGTGCGCTCGAGAATCCGCTGGACGCCGGTCGTGCCCACGAACATGTGGTGGGCCTCCTCCTTGAGCATGAACTCGCAGGTACGGGCCAGCGGATCGAACCCGCTCTCCTTCAGCGTGCCGAGCTGGTACTTGCCGTCGCGGTCGGTGAAGTAGGTGAACAGGAAGAAGTTCAGCCAGTCGGTGGTGTCCTCGTTGAAGGCCCCGAGGATGCGCGGGCTGTCCAGGTCACCGCTGTTGCGCTTGAGCAGCTCCTCCGCCTCCTCCCGGCCCTCCCGGCCGAAGTGGGCATGCAGCAGGTAGACCATCGCCCAGAGGTGCCGGCCCTCCTCGACGTTGACCTGGAAGAGGTTGCGCAGGTCGTACAGGCTCGGCGCGGTCATGCCGAGCGTCCGCTGCTGCTCGACGCTGGCCGGTTCGGTGTCCCCCTGGACGACGATCAGCCGCTGCAGCTCGGCCCGGAACTCCCCCGGCACGCTCTGCCAGGCCGGCTCGCCGAGATGCTGACCGAAGGTGATCACCCGGTCCGGGTCGCCCGGGGCGAGGAAGATCCCCCAGCGGTACTGCTCCATCGGGACGAAGTCGTAGTGCGCCCAGCCGTCCTTGCCGATCGCGGTCGCCGTCCGCAGGTAGACGTCCTTGGTCGGCAGCGCCGGCCCGAGGCTCTTCCACCAGTCGAGGAACTTGGGCTGCCAGCCCTCCAGCGCCCGCTGCAACCTCCGGTCGGTGGACAGCTCGACGTTGTTCGGGATGCGCTCGCCGTAGTCGATCCGGCTCACCGAGCCGGTCGGCTCCGGTGCGGCTCCCAGGCGGTCGTCGGTGCTCGTCATCGCCGGTGCCCTTCGCTGTCTGCTCGCTCTGCTCGCCATTTACGACGCGTGGTTCTTCTCCCGTCACGATTCTGTAGTCCATCCTGTGGTCCATCCTGTAGTCCATCGCGGAGGGGGCGCAAGCCCAGGCGGCCGCGGGCGTGCGGGCGACGGCACCCGCCGGAGGGTAGCCTCGGAGACCTGAGGAACCGAACGTTCGGTCCGTTCGGTCCCCTGCGAGCCCGGAGGTCGCGCATGCCCCCCGCTTTCCTCGTCGAGGGTGTCCGCACCCCGATCGGCCGCTACGCCGGCGCACTGTCCGCGGTCCGGCCCGACGACCTGGCCGCGCACGCGCTGACGGCACTGTGCGAGCGCCTTCCGTCGGTGGACTGGGAGGCCGTCGACGACGTCATCCTGGGGTGCGCCAACCAGGCCGGGGAGGACAACCGGAACGTCGCCAGGATGGCGCTGCTGCTGTCCGGCCTGCCGCCGACGATCTCGGGGACGACGGTCAACCGGCTCTGCGGCTCGGGCGCCGAGGCCGTGGCGACGGCGGCGCGCGCGATCGTCGCCGGTGAGGCCGACCTCGTCATCGCCGGCGGGGTGGAGAGCATGAGCCGCGCCCCGTTCGTGATCCCGAAGGCGCCCTCGGCGTTCGCGCGCTCACCGGAGATCTACGACACCACGCTGGGATGGCGGTTCGTGAACCCGGCGATGAAGGAGCGCTACGGCAGCGACTCGATGGGCGAGACCGCGGAGAACGTGGCCGAGGACTTCGCGGTCTCGCGCGCCGACCAGGACGCGTTCGCGCTGCGCTCGCAGCAGCGCGCGGCTGCGGCGCAGGCCAACGGCCGGTTGGCGATCGAGATCGCTCCGGTGACCGTGCCGGTCCGGCGCGGGGAGCCGGTCGTGGTCGACCGGGACGAGCCGCCGAGGCAGACCACGGCGGAGAAGCTGGCCGGGCTGCCGGCGGCGTTCCGGGCGCGTGGCAGCGTGACCGCGGGCAACTCCTCGGGCATCAACGACGGCGCGGCGGCCCTGCTGCTCGCCTCGGAGTCCGCGGTGCAGCGATACGGCCTGCGGCCGATCGCCAGGATCCTCGGCGCGGCCACGGCCGGGGTACCCCCACGGATCATGGGATTCGGACCCGCGCCCGCCACCCGCAAAGCGCTGGAGCGGCACGGCCTCAAGGTCGGCGACCTCGACGTCGTCGAGCTGAACGAGGCGTTCGCGGCGCAGGTCCTCGCGGTCCTGCGGGACCTCGGCCTGCCCGACGACGCCGAGCACGTGAACCCCAACGGCGGGGCGATCGCCCTCGGGCACCCGCTGGGGATGAGCGGGGCGCGGCTGGTGCTCACCGCGGCACTCGAACTGCGGCAGCGCTCGGCGCGCCGGGCCGCGGCGACCATGTGCATCGGCGTCGGCCAGGGCATCACCGTGCTGATCGAGGCGGTGTGATGGCGGCTGTCGGCGCGCCGTCCGGGACGGCCGACGGCCGGCGCCCCCGGTACGACACCGAGGCGCTGCTCCGGGTGGCCGCGAAGGTGTTCACCGAGCGCGGGTACGACGGCACGTCGATGGAGGACCTCGCCCAGGCGTCGGGCCTGTCGAAGTCCTCGATCTACCACCACGTCGAGGGCAAGGAGCACCTGCTGCGGTTGTCGCTCGAGCGCGCCGTCCGGCCGCTGGCGGCGATCGCCGAGGAGCCGGCCGGGCGCGAGGGCCGGGCGATCGACCGGCTCGAGTTCGTGGTGCGGCGGGCGGTCGCCGTCCTGGTCGCCGAGCTGCCGTCGGTCACCCTGCTGCTGCGGGTGCGCGGGAACACGGCGACCGAGCGGTGGGCGATGGACCAGCGGCGTGCCTTCGACCGCTTCGTCGCGGGCATCGTCGCCGAGGCCGCCGCGGACGGCGACGTCCGCACCGACCTCGACCCCCTCGTGCTGGCCCGGCTGCTGTTCGGGATGGTCAACTCGCTGGTCGAGTGGTACCGGCCGGCCCGCGGTTCCCTCGCCAATCGGACGGGCGGGCGCCTGGGCGCCGAGGACCTGGCCGACGCCGTCGTCCGGCTGGCCTTCGAGGGCCTCCGCAGATCGGCTTGACCGGCCCCGGGCCACGCTGGATCCTGGACTGAGTGGACCGAACGTTCGGTCGGGAAGGAGCGCCCCGGTGGAGAACCCGGACGAACGGTTCGAACGGACGATCGCGGACAACCAGCGGATCGAGCCGCGGGACTGGATGCCCGAGGACTACCGCCGTTCGCTCGTACGCCAGATCGCCCAGCACGCGCACTCCGAGATCATCGGGATGCAGCCCGAGGGCAACTGGATCACCCGGGCACCGAGCCTGCGCCGCAAGGCGATCCTGATGGCGAAGGTGCAGGACGAGGCCGGGCACGGCATGTACCTGTACTCGGCCGCCGAGACCCTCGGCGTCGACCGTGCCGAGCTGCTCGACCTGCTGCACGCCGGCCGGCAGCGGTACTCCTCGATCTTCAACTACCCGACGCTGACCTGGGCGGACGTCGGGGCCATCGGGTGGCTGGTGGACGGCGCCGCGATCATGAACCAGGTGCCCCTGTGCAGGTGCTCCTACGGTCCCTACGCCCGGGCGATGATCCGGATCTGCAAGGAGGAGTCCTTCCACCAGCGCCAGGGGTACGAGCTGCTCCACACGCTCAGCCACGGGACGCCGTCCCAGCGGGAGATGGCGCAGGACGCCGTCGACCGGTGGTGGTGGCCGTCGCTGATGATGTTCGGTCCCCCGGACGCCGACTCGCCGCACTCCGCGCAGTCGATGGCCTGGAAGATCAAGCTGTTCTCGAACGACGACCTGCGGCAGAAGTTCGTCGACATCTGCGTGCCGCAGGCGGAGGTCCTGGGACTGGAGCTGCCGGACCCGCAGCTGCGCTGGAACGAGCAGCGCGGGCACCACGACTTCGGGCCGATCGACTGGGACGAGTTCTCGGCGGTGCTCCGCGGCGACGGCCCGTGCAACGCGCAGCGCCTGGCGCACCGGCGCCGGGTGCACGCCGAGGGCGAGTGGGTCCGTGCGGCCGCGGCCGCCTACGCCGCCAAGCACTCGGCCGAGCGCTCACCGGAGACCGCTCGGCCGGAGACGGCCGCGGCGAGCGCATGAGCTCGGCGTCCGATCAGCGGCACGGGCAGCCGTGGGAGGTCTTCGTCCGTGCCCGGCGCGGCCTGGTGCACCAGCATGTCGGCACCGTGCGGGCCCCGGACGCGCGTGCCGCGGTGCGGTCGGCGGCAGCCGCCTTCGGCGGGGCCGGTCAGGCCGGATCGATCTGGGTCGTGCCGACCGGGCAGATCACGAGAACCCTCCCCGAGCAGCGGGACGCCTTCTTCGCCCCGGCCGCCGACAAGGCGTACCGGCACGCGACCTACTACGAGATCCCCGCCGAGGTGCAACACCTGTGACCGCGCCGGAGCAGGAGATGCTGGCCGCCTACGCGACGGCCCTCGGTGACGACGCGTTGATCCTCGCCCAGCGGATGGCCGAATGGGTGGCCAGCGCACCGCAGATCGAGGAGGACGTGGCGCTGGCCAACATCGGCCTGGACCTGCTGGGCCAGGCCCGGTCGCTGCTCGGCTACGCGGGCCAGGTGGAGGGCCGCGGCCGCGACGAGGACGACCTCGCCTTCCTGCGCGACGAGCGGGAGTTCCGCAACCTGCAGATCGTCGAGCTGCCCAACGGGGACTTCGGCGTCACCATCGCCCGGCTCCTGCTGTTTGCCACCTACCAGCACCAGCTCTACCGGGGGCTGGCGGCCGGGGCCGACGCGATGCTGGCCGCGATCGCGGCGAAGGCGGTCAAGGAGGTCGACTACCACGTCGACCACGCCCGGTCGTGGGTCGTGCGGCTGGGCGACGGGACGGCCGAGTCACACGAGCGCATACAGGCCGGACTCGCGGCGATGTGGCCGTACGTCGCGGAGATGTTCACCCCTGACCCGCAGGTCGACCGGCTGGTCGTTACCGGCGTCGCGGTGGACGTCGCGGCACTGCGGCCGGAGTGGGATGCCCGGATCGGCGCGGTGCTCGCGGAGGCCGCGCTGGACGTCCCCGAGCCTGGCTGGACGGCCCGCGGGGGGCGCCGGGGGCTGCACACCGAGCACCTCGGGCACCTGCTGGCCACCCTCCAGTACCTCCACCGCTCGCACCCCGGGGCGTCCTGGTGACCGCGCGGTTCCATTCGCTGACCGTCAGCGCGATCGAGCCGGTCACCGAGGACGCGGTGGCGATCACCTTCGACGTCCCCGAGCCGCTGGCCGAGGCCTACCGCTACCTCCCGGGCCAGCACGTGGCGCTGCGGTGCGCCATAGCCGGGGACGACGTGCGGCGCAACTACTCCATCTGCGCGCCGGCCACCTCGGGCGTGCTGCGGGTCGGGGTCAAGCGCCTGCCCGGCGGGGTGTTCTCGACGTACGCGTGCGAACGGCTGCAGGTCGGGGACACGATCGAGGTGCTGACGCCCGCCGGGCGGTTCACGACCCCGCTGGACCCGGCACACACCAAGCACTACGCGGCGATCGCGGCGGGCTCGGGCATCACCCCGATCCTGTCGATCATCGCCACGGCTCTCCAGGTCGAGCCGTGCAGCCGCGCCACTCTCGTGTACGCCAACCGGACGGCGCGCAGCATCATGTTCCTCGAGGAGCTGGAGGACCTGCGGGACCGTCACCTCGGCCGGCTGGACATCCTCTACCTGCTGGACGAGGAGACCCGCGAGGTCGAGCTGCTCTCCGGGATGCTGGACGGCGAGCGGCTCGGGCGCATCCTGCGGGCGCTCGTTCCGGTGGACTCGGCCGACGAGTGGTTCGTCTGCGGCCCGCAGGGATTCACGGACGCCGCCCGGGCGACGCTGATCGCGCACGGAGCCGACCCGGACCGCGTCCACCGCGAGCTGTTCCTGGCCTCGACCGCGCCGTCCGCGCCGTCCGCCGCGCCGCCGGCCAGCGTGGCCACGGCCGAGGCCGCGAAGGCCACCGTGACGCTCGACGGCCGTTCCAGCGTGGTCACCGTCAGCGACTCGGAGACCGTGCTGGACGCCGTCCTGAAGGTGCGGCCCGACGCACCGTTCGCCTGCAAGGGCGGGGTGTGCGGGACGTGCCGGGCCCGGCTGGTGTCCGGCACCGTGGACATGGCGCAGAACTACGCGCTGGAACAGGTCGAGGTCGAGCAGGGCTACGTGCTGGCCTGCCAGTCCCGGCCGACCTCCGACGCCGTCGTCCTGGACTTCGACGGATGACCGCGGCGCGGGAGGCCTACTGGCCGCTGTGGGAGGTCTTCGTGCGGCCGGACGGCGGCCTGTCCCACCAGCACGTCGGGTCCGTGCACGCCCCGGACGCCGCGATGGCCCTGCGCAACGCCCGCGACGTCTACACGCGCCGCAACGAGGGGGTCAGCATCTGGGTGGTGCCGGGCACTGCGGTCGTCGTGGCGGACGGCGAGCCGGCGGACGGCGAGCGGGAGGGCTGAGCGATGGATGATGCACTGGCCCGCGCCCGGTCCGTGGCGGCCGCGGTGTGCGACCCGGAGGTCCCGGTGCTGACCATCGAGGACCTCGGGGTCCTGCGCGACGTCCGGATCGGCGAGGACGGCGGCGTCGAGGTCGTGATCACGCCCACCTACTCGGGCTGCCCGGCGATGGACGCGATCCGCGAGGACCTGCGGACCGCCCTCGCGGCGGCGGGCTTCGCGCCGGTGCGACTGATCACGGAGCTGGCGCCCGCGTGGACCACCGAGTGGATGAGCCCGGAGGGGCGCCGCAAGCTCGCCGAGTTCGGCATCGCGCCGCCCCGGGGTGACCGCTCATACTCCCGCCCCCGCGCCGGCGCCGGCGCCGTCCCGCTGACGCTGGGGATCCGCTGCCCGCAGTGCGGCTCACCCCAGACCCGGCAGCTGTCCCGGTTCGGCTCCACCGCGTGCCTGTCGCAATGGGTCTGCGAGCAGTGCCGGGAACCCTTCGACCACTTCAAGGACCACTGACCCGCCTCCCGATTCCCCCGCTGATCATGGGCCAAGGGGTGCTTTCCAGCCGGAAAACCACCATCTGGCCCATGATCAGCGGAAGCAGGGGGGCGAGGTGGGCCAGGCGCCGCAGTTGCGCCTCAGGTGCGCCAGATCAGGACGAGCGCGCGGTCGTCGCCGTCGCCGGCGCGGGCGCCGTCCACGATCGCGGCGGCGCCGCCGTGGAAGCCGCGGGTCATCGCCCGCTCCGCCTGGCCCATCAGCCGGTCGATGCCCAGCTCGACGTCCTGCCCGGGGGTCTCGACCAGGCCGTCGGTGTACAGCAGCAGCGCGTCGCCGTACTCGAGCCGGCCGGTCACCGCCGGGAACCCCGCGTCCGGGATGACGCCCAGCACCGGCCCCTGCTCGCCGGCGAACACCTCCCAGCGCCCCGAGCCCGAGTGGTAGCGGGCGCTGGGCGGATGCCCGGCCCCGGACACGCGGAAGGTCCCGTCGCACAGGTCGACCTCCACGTGGACGGCGGTGGCGAACCCCTCGTCCCATCCCTGGCGGAGGACGTAGCGGTTCGCGGCCGGCAGGAACTTCTCCCCCGGCAGGGCACCGAGCAGCCCGCCGAAGGCACCGGACAGCAGGAGCGCCCGGGCCCCCGCGGCCCGCCCCTTGCCGGACACGTCGACGAGGACCAGCTCGAGCGAGTAGTCCCCGACCCGCCGTCCTGCGACGAGGAAGTCACCGGAGAAGGCGTCGCCGTGCGCGGCCCGCAGGGCGGTCTCGACCTGCCAGCCCGGCTCCAGCGGGGGGATCGTCCCCTGCGCGTGCAGCCGGTCGCGCAGCTCGGCGAGCATCGACTCGCCCACCGTCGTGCGCGCGGCCGAGACCCGGCGGCTGGTGCCGAACCCCAGCACCATGCCGTCCAGGACCACGAGGCTGAGGATCAGCTCCGGTTGGATCGACGGCGTCGCCGTCAGCGCCGACCCCAGCGCGGCCGCGGCTATCCCGACATGGAGGAGCACGTACGGCGGCCGGAGGACGAGAGCCCCGGCGAGCAACCACAGCGCGGCCGCGGCCAGTCCCTGCCCGTCGTCGAGCCCGACCAGCGGGGTCAGCAGCATCCCGGCGGCGACCACGACCGACGCCACGGCGGCCAGCCGGACCAGCCTGCGCGAGCTGACACCGTCCGGGCCGGAGGTGGCGCGGCGCCCCCGCGGCGCCCTACCGGCCTCGACGCTGATCAGTTCGGTGTCCACTACGGCCACGGGCGTGATCATAGTCATAGTGTGACTGATTGACCACGTTGAGTGTCGAAGAGGATGGGCTCGGCGTGTCGCGTCCGAAGAAGATCATTGCGCCCCGGGATGCCATCTGCGCCCCGGACCAGCCACGTTGTCGGCAGCGCCGGGAAGCACCCTGGATGGCATCGGCCGAGCGCGGGGGGCTCGGGCCCCGAACGGCCGAGTAAATCGGGTGATCGGGCGAGCGCCAGGTGCCACGATCGAGCGGTGAGCCAGGACACGAGCCGACCGGACGGCGCCGCGGGGAACCCGGCGGTGGAGATCCGCCCGATGGGCCGGCAGGACAGTGACGCGCTGATCGAGCTGGACCAGTGGGCCTTCGGCTTCGACGTCGAGAGCGTCGACTTCCACGCATTGATGGGTCCGATGGAGTGGGACCGGATCTTCGGTGCCTACCTGCCCGACCCGGAGCGCCTGGCCGGCATCAACGCCACCTTCTCCCTCGACCTTCCTGTGCCCGGAGGTCATGTCCCCTGCGCCGGGCTGACCTGGGTCGGGGTGCACCCGGGCGACCGCCGTCGTGGCGTCCTGCGCAGCATGATCCGCCATCACCTGGACGAGGTGCGGCGGCGCGGCGAACCGGTGTCCGCGCTGCACGCAGCGGAGCAGGCGATCTACGGCCGCTTCGGTTACGGGATGGCCGGCCAGCACCTCGAACTGACCGTGCCCCGCGGAGCCGACCTGCGCGAGGTACCGGGCGCGGACGCCGTCCGACTGCGGTTCGAGCACGCCGACGTCCAGCGGCACGCCGACGTCGTCGGGTCCTGCTACGAGACCGCGCGCACCGAGCGTCCGGGCATGGTCTCGCGCAACGCGGCCGCGATCAGGAACGCCTTCGCCGACCAGATCTGGATGCGCCGGGAGGCGGAGACGCTGCGGATCCTGATCGCCGAGGGCGAGGCCGGCGGCGATGAGAATCCACATGCCCGCGGGTACGCACTGTTCCGCCGCAAGGACACGTGGACGGGATCGATTCCGAACGGCGAGGTCCAGGTCCGCGAGCTGGTCGCCCTCGACGCGGCGGCCGCACGTGCGCTGTGGGCCCGGCTGGTGGACCTGGACCTGATGGGGTCGCTCCACACCGACGACCGGCCGACCGACGATCCGCTGCTCACCCTGCTGGTCGACTACCGAGGTGCCAAGCCCCAGCTGGTCGACGGCATCTGGCTCCGGGTGGTCGACCTGCCGGCGCTGCTCTCGGCCCGCCACTACCTCACCGATCTGGAGATCGTGCTCGAGGTCGGCGACGAGCTGCTGCCGGACAACGCCGGGCGCTGGCGGCTCAAGGGCGGTCCCGGCGGCGCGACGTGCGAGCGCACCGACCTGCCCGCGGACCTGGCGCTCGACGTCCGGGAGCTCGGCGCCGCCTACCTCGGGTCACTGACCCTGGACGCGCTTGCGGCCGCCGGTCTGGTCGAGGAGCGGCGGCCCGGCGCGGTGGGCGAGGCATCGAGGGCGTTCTGCTGGCCGGTGGCCGCGTACTGCGGCTGGCGGTTCTGACGGCGGCCGGCCGGGCTCCCGGCGTCCCGGCGGAGACGACCCGGGCCGTCCCGGGGCCGAGGGGGGGCTCGGCCGCACCCGGGACGGCGCCGGGTCTACCGGGGGCGGTGCAAGACGTGCCGCGCGCGGGAGGCCGGAGGGGACCCTCCTGCTGACGGCGTGCACCTGTCGAGTGACATTCGTGCCCCCATCTACGCGGTCCATGACGGGGCCGGAACCGCCCTCGGACGGACCGCCGTCCCGCTTGCGACTACGTTCAGCTAAGAACTGATTACGAAACGTAGCACAGTTGATCCACGCAAACGGCCGACTCGCCGATCCCCGACCGACCGTCCGGACGGCAACGATTCAGGGCTTGCCCGGCACCGCGGGGATGATCCCGCCGGTTTCGTACTCGGTGAGCATCGCGATGCGGCGTGCGTGCCGCGGATCACCGCTGAACGGCTCGCCCAGGAACACATCGACGAACGAGGTGGCCTCCGCGACGGAGTGCATCCGCGCGCCGATCGACAGCACGTTCGCGTCGTTGTGCTGGCGCGCCAGCCGGGCGGTGTCCACGCTCCAGGCCAGGGCGGCGCGCACCCCGCGGACCTTGTTCGCCGCGATCTGCTCACCGTTGCCGGAGCCGCCGATCACCACGCCCAGGCTGCCCGGGTCCGCGACGACGGCCTGCGCGGCGCGCAGGCAGAACGGCGGGTAGTCGTCGTCGGGATCGAGGGTCGCCGGCCCGTGATCCGTCACCTCGTGGCCGGCCGCCCCCAGGTACGCAGCGAGGTGTTCCTTGAGGTCGAACCCGGCGTGGTCGCAGCCGAGATGCACGCGCATGCCGCCAGTGTGGCAGCCTCCCGGGATGAGCCTCGTGGCCGGCGTGGACGGGCGGCGGGGCGGCTGGGCCCTGGCCCTGGTCCGGTTCACCGACGCAGGGTTGATCGGCGAGGTCACGTGGGACGTCGTCGGAGTCCAGGACGCCGAGGGTGCGCTGGAGGTGTTCCACCGGGCTCGCGCCGCGGGGGTCGCGGCGGTCGGCGTGGACGCGCCGATCGGGCTCCCGGCCGACCGCTGGCGGCGCTGCGACCTGGAGGCGAAGCGGGCCCTCGGCCGGGCCTCGGCCCGGGTGTTCCTCGCGCCACCGCGGGAGGTGCTGGCGGCCCCTGACTACGGCAGCGCACGCGCGCTGGCCCGGTTCGTGCTGCACGGCCGCAGCATCAGTGCCCAGGCCTACGGCATCCGCCGGATCGTCCTCGCCGTCGACGAGGCGCTGGCCTCGCGATCGACAACCGGGCGATGGGCGCGCAGGCACGTCGTCGAGGTGCACCCCGAGCTGTCGTTCATCGGGATGTCCGGCCAGGAGCAGCCGCTGCCGCCGAAGCGCACGCCGGCCGGACGAGCGGCCCGCGAGGCGGTCATCTCGGGCTGGTTGAGGTCCGGCGCGACGCTCGACGCACCGGTCGGGACCGATCACCTGGACGCCCTGGCCGTGGCCTGGTCGGCTCACCGCTGGGTTCAGGGCAGCGCCGGCGTGCTCGGCGGCGACGTCGACCAGCTGGGATTGCCGATGCGGATCGTGATCTGAGCGGCGGGACGTCGGGAGAGGCGGCCGGACGGGTCAGTCGAACTCGGGCTTGCCGGTTCGGGTGCGCTTGAGCTCGTAGAAGCCGGGGGTGGAGGTGACGAGCAGGGTGCCGTCCCACAGCAGTCCGGCGGCCTCGCCCTTGGGAGCCGGCGTGACCACCGGGCCGAAGATCGCGTTGCCGTTGAACGCGAGGATCGGCGTGCCGACGTCGGTGCCGACCTGCGAGATGCCCTCCTCGTGGCTGGCCCGCACCTGCGCGTCGTACTCCTCGGAGTCGGCGTAGGCGGCCAGCTCGGGCGGAAGGCCGACCTCGTCCAGGGCCTGAGCGATCACCTCGGGGTACTCCTTGTTCCCGCCGGGGTGGATCCGGGTGCCCATCGCGTCGTACAGCGCCTTGACGTACTTCTCCCCGTGCAGCTCGCGCGCCGCGGTGATCACGCGCACCGGCCCCCAGGCCTTCTTGACCCGCTCGCGGTAGTCCTCCGGCAGGTCCCGGTCCTCGTTGAGCACGGCCAGGCTCATCACGTGCCACCTGACCTCGATCGGGCGGACCTTCTCGACCTCGGTCATCCACCGCGAGGTCAGCCACGCCCACGGGCATGTGGGGTCGAACCAGAAATCGGCGGTGTCTCGGTCGCTCACGGGATTCCTCTCGATGGGTGGGCACATACCGGGGAGCGTGCCGGCGAGCGGCTGGGCATCACCGGCCATCCCCAGGGACATCCAACGTCGCCTGCACATCGAAGCAACCGCAGACCCGATTGGGACATTCCGCCCGCCCACTTCCGTGACCGCGAGACCGGAGCGCGACGGGCATGCCCGGGCGGTCGAGCCTCACGTCGCGGTCAGGAGCGGATCGAGAAGGATGAGAGGATTCACCAGGCCCGCCCCTGACAGCGACAGGAGACGCCTTGCCCGGGACGAACCTCACCCGCCAGGAGGCGGCCGACCGCGCCGCCCTGCTCCGCGTCGAGAGCTACCAGGTCACGCTCGACCTGACCACGGACGAGGAGACCTTCCGCTCCAGCAGCACCGTCCGGTTCTCCTGCAACCGGCCGGGCGCCGCGACGTTCGTCGACCTGATCGCGCCGGCCGTGCGGGAGATCAGGCTCAACGGCCTCGCCCTCGACCCCGTCCAGGTGGTGAGCAGCGGGCGGATCCAGCTGGACGACCTCGCCGCGGACAACGAACTCGTCGTGGTCGCCGACTGCGCGTTCATGCACACCGGGGAGGGACTGCACCGGTTCGTCGACCCGGTCGACAAGGAGATCTACCTGTACACGCAGTTCGAGGTCGCCGACGCCCGGCGGGTCTTCGCCTGCTTCGACCAGCCCGACCTCAAGGCGACGTTCGCCTTCACCGTGACCGCACCCGCCCGCTGGGAAATGGTCTCCGTCTCACCCACCCCGGCTCCCGAACCCCAGCCGGCCGGGGCCGCGACCTGGCGGTTCGAGCCGACGCCCCGGATCAGCACCTACGTGACGGCGATCGTCGCCGGTCCGTACCACGCCGCCCGCGGGGAGCTGACCAGCCGGGACGGTCGGACGATCCCGCTCGGCGTGTTCTGCCGGGCCTCGCTGGCCACCTACCTCGACGCCGATGCGCTGCTCGAGATCACGAGGGCCGGGTTCGCGCACTACGAGCGGGTCTTCGACCAGTCCTACCCCTTCAGCAAGTACGACCAGCTGTTCGTGCCGGAGTTCAACGCGGGGGCGATGGAGAACGCCGGTGCGGTGACGATCACCGAGCAGTACGTCTTCCGGTCCAAGGTGCCAGAGGCCACCGTCGAGCGCCGCGCCCTGACCGTGCTGCACGAGCTGGCCCACATGTGGTTCGGCGACCTGGTGACCATGCGCTGGTGGGACGACCTCTGGCTGAACGAGTCGTTCGCCGAGTACGCCAGCACGCGCTGCCAGGCCGAGGGCACCCGCTGGCACAACGCGTGGACCACGTTCAGCAGTGCGGAGAAGGCCTGGGCCTACCGCCAGGACCAGCTCGCCTCCACCCACCCGGTGGTCGCCGACATCCGAGACCTCGAGGACGTCGAGGTCAACTTCGACGGCATCACCTACGCCAAGGGCGCCTCGGTGCTCAAGCAGCTCGTCCACTGGGTCGGGCAGGATGCCTTCGACGAGGGCCTGCGCCAGTACTTCCGCCGGCACGCGTGGGGCAACACCACCCTGGCCGACCTGCTGGCCGAGCTCGAGGCGACCAGCGGCCGGGACCTGGGCGCCTGGGCCGCGCAGTGGCTGGGGACCGCCGGCGTCGCCGTCCTGCGCCCGACGGCGGTCCGCGACGGCGACCGGCTCGTCTCGATCGCGATCCTCCAGGAGCCCCCGCCGGACCATCCACACCTGCGCCCGCACCGCCTTGCGGTCGGCTGCTACGACGTCGTCGACGGTCGGCTGCGCCGCACCGCACGGGCCGAGCTGGACGTCGACGGCGCCTCAACCCCGGTGCCCGACCTCGCCGGGCGGCCGTCCCCGGGGCTCCTGCTCGTCAACGACGACGACCTCA
>JBKPQU010000063.1:0-3685 GCA_046734255.1 Actinomycetota bacterium | reverse complement strand
CGCCCGCTGTGCGTCGCCCGCTCGGCGACCGCGTGGCTCCGGGACCGCGCGCGGCCGCCCGGCGACGGCCCGGTGGTCGTGGCGAGCGGGCCCGACCTCGAGCGCGCCGACGACGAGGCCGAGGCGGTGGCCGAACTCTGGCCGGGCGCGACCGCGCTGACCGGCCCCGAGGCGACCGGTTCCGCCGTGCTGAAGGCCGCCGCCGAGGCGTCCTTGCTGCACGTCGCCGCGCACGGGGTGCACGAGCCGGCCAACCCGCTGTTCTCGGCGCTCCGGCTGGCCGACGGACCGCTCTTCGGCTACGACCTCGCCCGTCCGGGCCGGGTGCCGGAGCACGTGGTGCTGTCCTCCTGCGAGCTCGGCATGGTGTCCACCCGGCCGGGGGAGGAGGTGCTCGGGATGACCGCCGCGCTGCTGCACAGCGGCGCCAGGACCGTGCTCTCCGGGGTCGCGCGGGTGGACGACCGGGTGGCGTGCGAGGTCGTCGTGGCCTATCACCAGGCCCTGGTCGCAGGGGCATGCCCGGCCGCGGCGCTGGCCGGCGCCCAGGCCGATCACCGGGTTGCGCCGTTCGTCTGCTTCGGCGCGGGTTGGTAGAACGGCCGGTTCCGCACTGCTCCGTTCGGGTGATCTGAGCCGGAATCGGTCGTTTCGCGTGTCCAGATGACAACGTATTGTGGACAGGCCGTCGGTCAGCGATCGACTTGTTGCTGAGAGTAATTATCGCTGAGCGTAATCGGAGGCTTTGCGCTCAGCAACGGTCGCGCTGGGTCGGTGGTGATGGGAGGATCCCAGGGCGGTCACCGCCGGCCAGGGTTCGTGGCGGTGACCGGTGTGCGGCCTACCGGCCGAGCAGGGAGGTGGGCGTTTTGGCCACCCGCCATGACGCCTCGAACACCGAATGGGTGGCGCGGGCTCAGGACGGCCACGCCGAGGAGGTCCTGGCCGAACTCGAGCAGGTGCTCCGCGAGGAGCAGCAGCCCCGCCAGCGGGCCAAGGGCCTGTACGCCCAGGCGCTCGCCCTGCACATGCTCGGCCGCGGCGAGGAGGCCATCGACGTCGCCCGCGAGCTGTCCACGCTCTGCCGCGACCTCGGCCTGCACGCCTCCGGCCTGCAGGCCCGCGCGCTGCTGGTCGACCTGCTGCGCCGGGCCGGGAAGCTCGAGCAGTCGGTCAACCACCTCGCGGTCGCCGCGGCGCTGGAGAACCGGCTCAGCGACACCACCGACCCGGACGTGCGCAGCGCCCTCGCCGCGCTCGCCGTCGCCCTGCGCCTGGCCGGCGTCACCGAGGAGGCGCGGCGGATCGAGCTGCGACTGGCGGCCGTCGAGGTCTCGATGCCCCGCCACCAGCGGGTGGCCCGGTGGAGCAACCTGGCCTTCGAGCACGCGGTCCAGGCGATGGCCGCCGCCCGCCGCCCGCCGTTCCTCGCCGACGCCGACCTGCTCCGCGAGGCGGTCACCGAGATCCGCCGGGCCCAGGCGCTGGGTGGGGACGGCGTCTACGACATGGTCGCGGACGAGGCCGCCGTGATCATCGCGCTGCAGCAGGCGGTCAACGGCAGCCCGCAGGACAGCCTGGGCACTCTCGAGGACAGCCGCAGCGTGCTGGAGCGCGGCCCCGAGGCCGCGGCCGCCCAGCTGCTGTGGGGTGCGGCCGCCGTCCGGGCCCTCAGCCGGTTGGAGCGGGTCGCGGAGGCGTCCGCGCTGGGCCGGGACGTGCTGGCGTCGGTCAAGGGCAGCGGCGAGAACTCCTGGCACCGCGTCCTCGCCTACGAGGTCATGCGGGTGGAGCACCCCGAGTGCGAGACCGAGGGATCCGGCGCCGCCGCCTACGTGGAGCTGGTCGAGGAGCGGCTGGGGCACGACGTGGCGCTGGTCGCGGCCCTGTTCCGGGCCCGGGTCGACCTCATCCGCGGTGCGGACGAGCGGCGGGTTCTGGCCCGGGCCGCTTCGCTGGACTCCCTGACCGGCCTGGTGAACCGGCGCGGGGCCGCCGCGGCGATCAGCGACGCCGCCGCCCGCCCTCCCGGTGACTCCGTTGCCCTGCTGATGATCGACCTGGACGGCTTCAAGAACGTGAACGACTCCTGTGGCCACCTGGCCGGGGACGCCGTCCTGCAACGGGTGGCGGTCGCCCTCCGGACCGCCGCCCGGGTCGAGGACGTCGTGGCGCGCTGGGGCGGGGACGAGTTCCTCGCGGTGGCCGTGCTGGACCAGATGCGCGCGGTGGCCCTGGCCGAGCGGCTCCGGGAAAAGATCAAGGAATGCGCCGCGCCGGGTGAACCCGATCGGGTGACCGCGAGCATCGGGGTCACGGTCCGGTCGGCGCCGATCAAGGAGGACGGCTGGCTGCGCCGCGCCGACGAGGCGATGTACGTGGCCAAGCGGGGCGGCGGCGACGCCGTGGTCCTGGACTGATCATGGGGGCCGGGAGGCCCTGATCCCGGGACACCCGTCCGGCCGCTGTTCGGGCGGGGGCGGCTGCCGACTGGCACGGCGTGACCGGTCCGCGGGAGTCGGCGACCCCGCACGCCCCGGGCGGGCCCGCGGAGGCCTGGGCGATCACGCTCGCGGATCGCGTCCCGGCACCGGAGGCCGGGCCGGGACTCCCGGGCCTCCCGATCCGGCACCGGACCAGCCCTGTGCGGCCCGTGCTGCTCGCCGTCCTGCTGGCCGTGCTGCTGGCCGTGACCGTGGGCGCCGCGGGCCTCGGTCACCTGGTGACGAGCACGGCGATCCAGGGTTCACGGCGCCCGGCGCTGACCGCCGAGGCGGCGCCAGCGCCGCTGGGAGTGGCCGAGCCGGCGCCCGCCGGCACGGGCGGCTACAAGGTGATGCGCGAGCAGGACGACGGCTCCCACCGCCCGGTGCGCTGGGACCCCTGCCGCCCGATCCACTACGTTCTGCGCGACGCGAACGCGCCGCCCGGCGGGGACGCCGCGATCGCGTCGGCGATCTCGGAAGTCGAGCGGATCACCGGGCTGCGCTTCGTCTCCGACGGCCGGACCGACGAGGTGCCCAGCCCGGACCGCCCGTCGATGGACCCGGCCCGGTACGGCCGGCGCTGGTCGCCGGTGCTGATCGCCTGGACCGACCCGCACGAGTACCCCGACATCGCGGGCTACGCGGGCCTGTCCGGCGGTGACGCGGTCTCCGGCGACCGGCCGGGCACGATGCGCTACGTCAGCGGCGTCCTGCTGCTCAACCGCGAGCACCTCGACCAGGTCGCGAGCTGGCAGGGTGGCGCGGCCCGCACCCGCGCCGTCGTCCTGCACGAGCTGGGCCACCTGGTCGGGCTGGACCACGTCACCGACCCGCGCGAGCTCATGTACCCGCGGCCCACCGTGCTCGCCTACGACTTCGCGGACGGCGACCGGCGCGGCCTGGCCGCCCTCTCCGGTGGACCCTGCTTCCGCGACTTCTAGGATGCAGGTGCGGGATCGATCGGTCCCGCCGGCCTGGAACAGCACGGGCAGCCACGTTCGTTGTGCAGGTCGTCACCGATAGTTGTGGATCGGTGTCGACTAGGACGCACCTGGGCCGGCGGATCCGGCATTCGGTCGGGAGGACGGCATGGCAGTAAAGAAGGCGGCGGCGACCAAGGCGCTGTGGGATTCCGTTCGCGGTGCGCGCCGTCCCGGTGCGCCCAGCGCGGGGGATCGCATGGCGGCGCTGCCCCGGAT
>JBKPQU010000062.1:0-3645 GCA_046734255.1 Actinomycetota bacterium | reverse complement strand
TGGGCGCCGAACCGGGCCGAGAGCGTGTTGAAGTGGTTCCGGAACGAGGCTGACGAGCCGACCGCGAGGACGATGAACGCCAGGAACGTGCCGGCCGAGGCGATGATCCAGAACGTGTTCTGCCAGCGGAAGGTGACCTTTGTGCCGGCGATCAGGATCACGGTCATCAGCGCCACCATGAACAGGGCGCCGAGGAAGATCCACAACTTGTCGGTCTGGAAGTTGGTGCCCCACCGGATCAGCGTCTCGTTGTGGAAGAAGATCCCGAAGGTGACCAGCGACGGCCCGAGCGCGAAGACCGGGAAGTATCGCGCCCAGAAGGTCGCGCCGATCATCGCGGAGAACGCGGCGGCGAAGTTGGAGACCATGGCCAGCGGCGGGTTGAGGACCCGGCTGACCCAGACGTAGTCGCCACCCGTTCTCGGCATGCTCGAGGCCATCAGCGCCATCATGATCAGCACGGGGATGTTGATCACGAACGAGATCAGCGTCGCGGTGACGATGTCCGCGCCGGGGAAGGCCGACAGCGCGAAGAACACCCCCCAGGCGAGCGTGGCTCCGACCGGTGCCGAGAACACCGCGTTGAAGACCATCGCATCGAATGCGGAGGCCTCCCGGACGAGGCCGCTGCTCCTGCGGACGAACAACTGACGTGTGCCCCCCACGGCGCCCTCGGTCATCACGCCTCCACTGGTTGACGCCGGACGTCCCAGGCTCCGAAGGTAACAGAATCGAACAAGCCGCTCAAGCAAGATCTGTGGCTGGAGACCCTGTGTGCTGTGCTACTTTGTGACCGCCGCAGCTCGGGGGACAGGAGGGGTCGGTGGGATTCGGACACCTCCGAAGGGAGGGCGGATGGCTGCCATCGGCGTCGATCGCCGCCACCGGATCCTGCAGCGGGTAGCCGCCGAGCAGACCATCCACGTCGCCGAGCTGGCCCAGGATCTGCAGGTCTCGGAGATGACCATCCGCCGGGACATCGCGCGGCTCGAGCGGGACGGCTTCCTCCGCCGCAGCTACGGCGGGGCCAGCGCGCACATCACGAAGTCCCTGGAGCTGGCGTTCAACGCCCGGGCCCTGGTGAACGCGCCGAGCAAGCGCCTCATCGGGATGCGCGCCACCGAGCTGGTCCAGGGCGTGAGCACGATGTTCCTGGGCATCGGGACGACCGTGGAGCAGTTCGCCCTGTTCCTCTCACCCGCCGAGCCGGTCACGATCATCACCGGTTCGCTGCCGGTGGCGAGCCTGCTCGGCTCGAGATCCGTCCGCGTCGTCGTCCTCGGCGGCACGGTCGTGCAGGACGACCTGTCGTGCAACGGTCCGATCGCGGCGTCCTCGGTCCGCCGCTACCGGGCGGACGTGGCGGTGCTCGGTGCGGGCGGTCTCTCCTCGCGGCACGGCCTGACCGAGCTGGACGACGAGACCGCCGAGATCCACCGGCTGATCATCGAGCAGAGCGACCGGCTCATCGTGGTCGCCGACGGGTCGAAGTTCGACGGCGACGGCCGGGCGACGGTCGCGCCGATCGAGGCCATCCACGTTCTGGTGACCGACGGCAAGGCGCCGGCCGGCGAGCTCGCCACGCTTCGGGCAGCGGGCGTCGAGGTCCACGTCGTGGGACCGCCGGGAGCCAGGGCGTCGGCGCAGCGGAGCCGTTCCGGACCGGAGAGCGAGGACGCGGTGCGATCCGGGCAGGGCGCGCAGGAGGGACGGTGACGATGTCCAGGTTCGAAGGGATCTTCGGGACGCGAAAGCCGCTGATCGCGATGTGCCACCTCGCGGCGCTGCCGGGGCGGCCCAACCACGATGTCGCCGCCGGGATGGAGGAGGTCTACCGGCTGGCCCGGCGGGACGCGCTCGCCCTGCAGCAGTGCGGCGTCGACGCGATCCTGTTCTGCAACGAGAACGACCTGCCCTACTCCCTCGGCGTCGGCGTCGAGGCGGCGGCCGCGGAGGCGGTGGTGATCGGCCGGCTCGTCGCCGAGCTGACGGTCCCGTTCGGCGTCGACCTCCTGTGGGACCCGGCGGCGGCGCTGGCCGTCGCGCGGGCGACCGGTGCCCGGTTCGTGCGCGAGGTGTTCACCGGCGTCTTCGACAGCGACATGGGCCTGATGGCTCCGGACTTCGGCTCGCTGGCCGCCTACCGGCACGCGATCGGCGCCGACGACGTCGCGATCTTCACCAACATCACCCCGGAGTTCAGCCGGTCGGTCAGCGGACGCCCGGTGGCCGACCGCGCCCGCGGCGCCGACTTCCTCGGCGCGGACGCCATCCTGATCAGCGGACCGCAGGCCGGCATGGGCATCGACGTGACCGACCTGGCGGAGGCCAGGGCCGCCGCGCCCGGGGCCAAGCTGATCGCCAACACCGGGGTCAACCGGGACACCGTGCACGAGCTGCTCTCGGTCGCCGACGGGGTGATCGTCGGGACGAGCCTGAAGGTGGACGGGAACACCTGGAACCCGGTCGATCCGGCGCGGGCGGAGGAGATGGTCAAGCTCGTCCGGGCCGCGCAGAGCGGGTGAGGCGATGGCCAGGCGGACCCGGCTGTACTTCGCCACGGACGTGCACGGCTCGGAGAAGTGCTTCCGCAAGTTCCTCAACGCCGCGGCGGTGTACCGCGCGGACGTCATGGTGCTGGGCGGCGACGTGGCCGGCAAGGCCATCCAGGCGATCACCCGCGCGCCCGGCGGCAGGTACACGTTCACGTTCCGGGGCGTGCGCTACGACCTCGAGGACGGCGGCGAGCTCGAGGTGGCCGAGCAACTGATCCGCGACCACGGGTACTACCCGTACCGCGAGGATCCGGGGGAGCTGCAGGCGCTAGAGGACACCGAGGCGCTGGAGGGCGTCTTCGAGGAGCTGATCGCGCAGCGGCTCACCCGCTGGCTGGACCTCGCGGACGAGCGACTGCGACCGCGCGGGGTTCCGCTGTACCTCATGCTCGGCAACGACGACCCGGAGGCGCTGCGGCCGCTGCTGGACGGCGCCCCCTGGGGGGAGCAGTCCGAGGGCCGCGTCGTCCACATCGACGACGACCACGAGATGATCTCGTGGGGGTACTCCAACCCGACGCCTTGGCAGACCTACCGCGAGCAGAGCGAGGACGACCTGCGGGCGCGTTACGCCGCACTGGTCGAGCAGCTCGGCGACCCGGAGCGGGCCGTGGTGAACTTCCACCCGCCGCCGTACGACAGCGGACTCGACGAGGCCCCGGTGCTGGACGCGACCCTCCAGGTCCAGTCCTCCGCCGGCCAGGCGAGGATGGCCCCGGTCGGCAGCCGCGCAGTGCGCGACGTGCTCGAACGCGTGCAGCCGCTGCTGGGCCTGCACGGGCACATTCACGAGTCGACCGGGTTCCGCCGGTACGGGCGGGCGCTCGCCATCAACCCCGGAAGCGACTACGGCACCGGCACGCTGAACGGCGTCCTGGTCACCCTGGCCAAGGACAAGGTCCAGGCGCACCAGTTCGTTCGCGGCTGAGTCTGTCGCGGGACGCGGGCGGAACGCGGGCAGGAGGCGGGCGGTGACGGGATCGCGGCGGGCGGGCGGCGTACCGCTGTTGGTCGCCGTCGACGTCGGCACGACCGGGGCCCGGGCAGCCGCGTTCGACCTGGACGGGCGGCTCGTCGCGGAGGTCCGGCG
>JBKPQU010000061.1:0-16834 GCA_046734255.1 Actinomycetota bacterium | reverse complement strand
GTGCCGGGGATGTGGTGGTGGTCGCCGGCGGCGTCGTCTGCGTCGGCACGGTGGTCGGTGTGGTGGTGGGCCTTCGGGTCGGGTCCTGGCTGGCCTCCGTGGTCATCGGCGCCGCGGCGACCTCCCTCGGGCGCGATCGCGAGGCCTCGGTCTGGGAATCGCGCGCGGGCGGTGGGGAGGGCGGGGGAGTGGTCGCCGGGGGAAGGGTGTCGGAGGGGGTGATCACGGTCGCTCCACCGCCGAGCAGCGACGACGCCCCGGACCGCGGCGGGATGCCGGGGCCGGGTTCGTGCAGGACGCCGGCTACCGCGGCGAGCGCGGAGCCACCGATCAGCATGGCTGCGGTCGCGCCGCCGATGATCATTGGGGGCCGGAGGAACATCGAGCGCGCTGCCCGATGCCTGCCGATGTATCGCATCGCGTCGCCTCTCGTCGATCGCGTCCGGCTCGTTCTGCCGTGTCCGAAACCCCCGAACCCCGGGACGTTATCGCGTTGAGACCTGAATGGCGATAACTGTCACTTTCCGTCATCACGTGTCGGCGAGTCCGTGGCGTCCCGGTTCGGGCGTTTCTCGAACGGGCTCACGTTGCCGATCAGTGCGGCCAGCGGCGGGATGAACATGGCGATGAGGGTGAGGACCACGGCGGCGGGTACGGAGATCAACCGGACGAACACCCAGGAGATCAGCAGCAGCCCCAGGCACGTGCCCATCAGCAGGAGGTAGCGGCGCTGCCGGGTGCTCGCCGAGGGGCTGTCGCGATGCGGGGGGACCCGGCGCTCCGCCTGCACCGGCCGGTACGGCGGCACCCCGGGCCCCGGCTGGTAGTGCGGGCCCTGCCGCAGGTGGGCGACGACCACGGCGATGTCGACGACCGCCAGGACCGCGACCGCCACGAAGGCCAGCGCCACCCCGGTGTGCCCCATCCCGGCCAGGACCGCGGCTGCGATCAGCGCGAACACCAGCCCGAACCCCGCGAGTGCAAGTCGCCCGCGCAGTGGGCTGCGGGCGTGGCTCGGTTCGTCGCCGGTACGCATCGACTTCAGCATCGTCCCGTTCGCGACGGCTGTCATCCGAACCAACGCCCCGCCCCCGGCACTCGGCCCCGCCCGGCCCGGCACACGGGCCCGCAGGTTAGATTGAGGCAGCGGCGCTGGGGTCGATCGCTCTCGGATCCGGGCGCCGAGCGGGGCAGGCAAAAGAAGTTGACCAGGCTCGACGCCGTCGGCATCGTGCCAGGCAATCGACTGGCGAGGGGTAGCAGTGAACGGTGCCGGCAAGTTGGCGAGCCTGCCCTGCGGGCGGCGGGCGAAGTGGGTCGTCCTGGCCTTCTGGGTGATTCTTCTCGCCGTGGCCGCACCCCTGGCCGGGAAGCTGACCGGCGCCGAGAAGAACGACGCGGTGTCCTGGCTGCCGGTCAGCGCCGAGTCGACCCAGGTGGTCAAGCTGGCCGAGCGGTTCCAGTCCAGCGACGAGATCCCGACGCTCGTGGTCTACGAGCGCACGTCCGGGATCACGTCGGCCGACCAGGCCGCGGTCACCGCCGACATGGGGCGGTTCGCCACCGTGAAGTACGTCGACCAGCAGGTGATCGGCCCGATCCCGTCCAAGGACGGGCAGGCCCTCCAGGTGATCGTGCCGATCAACGCCGGGGCGGGCGGCTGGCAGAGCGTCGGGACGGCCGTCGAGGAGATCCGCGCGATCGCCGACGACGACAACCTCGCCTACCACGTCACGGGTCCCGGCGGATCGGCCGCAGACTCCAGCAAGGCGTTCGAGGGCATCGAGAGCACCCTGCTGTACGCCGCGCTCGGCGTCGTGATCGTGATGCTGCTGCTCACCTACCGCAGCCCCACGCTCTGGCTGCTGCCGGTGATCACCGCCGTGACCTCGCTGCTCACCGCCGAGGCCGTGGTCTACCTGCTCGCCAAGCACGCGGGCCTGACCGTGAACGCCCAGAGCGCCGGCATCCTCACCGTCCTGGTCTTCGGTGCCGGGACCGACTACGCGCTCCTGCTGGTCGCGCGGTACCGGGAAGAGCTGCGCCGGCACGAGGACCGGCACGAGGCGATGGCGATCGCGCTGCACCGGGCCGGGCCCGCCATCTTCGCCAGCGCCTCGACGGTGGCGCTGAGCATGCTCTGCCTGCTCTTCGCGGAGATGAACTCGACCAAGGGCCTGGGCCCGGTCGCGGCGATCGGCGTCGCCGTCGGGCTGCTGGCCATGCTCACCCTGCTCCCGGCGATGCTGGTGATCACGGGGCGCTGGGTCTTCTGGCCGGTGCGGCCGTCGTTCGGCTCGGCGGATCGCACCGAGACCGGCGTGTGGGCGCGCATCGGCGCTCGGATCGCCCGCCGGCCGCGGACGGTGTGGGTGACGACGAGCCTGGTCCTGGCTGCGTTCGCCGTCGGCATCACCGGGCTGAACGCCAACGGTCTGGCCAATCGGGACTCCTTCATCGGCACGCCCGACTCGGTCGTCGGTGCCGACGTCGTCGCCCGGCACTACCCCGCCGGGAGCGGCGAGCCCGTGATCGTGATCAGTACGGCGGACGGCGCCGCCCGCGTGTCGAGCGCGCTGGCGGCCACCCCCGGCATCGCGCAGGTCGCCCCGCCGGTGGTCAAGGACGGCAGCGCCTTCCTGCAGGGCACGCTCTCCGACGCGCCGGACAGCGACGCCGCGAAGGCCACCGTGGACCGCGTCCGCGCCGCAGTGCACGCGGTGCCGGGAGCCGACGCGAAGGTCGGCGGCGACACCGCGGTGCTCGTCGACATCCGCCGCGCGGCCGGCCACGACAACGCGCTGATCATCCCTCTCGTGCTGCTGGTGGTCTTCTTCGTCCTCGTGGTGTTGCTGCGGGCGCTGGTCGCACCGGTCGTCCTCATCGCCACCGTCGTGCTGTCGTTCCTCACCGCGCTGGGCGTGAGCGCGCTGTTCTTCGAGCACGTGTTCGGCTTCAAGGGCGCCGACCGGGCGATGCCGCTGTTCGTGTTCGTGTTCCTGGTCGCGCTGGGCATCGACTACAACATCTTCCTGATGACCCGCGTGCACGAGGAGGCGAAGAAGTTCGGCATGCAGCGCGGTGCGCTGATCGGTCTCGCCGCCACGGGCGGAGTGATCACCTCCGCAGGCCTCGTGCTCGCGGGCACGTTCGCGGTGCTGGCGACCCTGCCGGTGGTGGCGTTCGCCGAGATCGGGTTCGCGGTCGCGGTGGGCGTCCTGATCGACACGATCATCGTCCGCTCGGTCCTCGTCACCGCGCTCAACCTGGACATCGGCCGGTTCATGTGGTGGCCCAGCGCGCTGGCCGCCAAGCGCGACGTGGGCGCCGAGGAGCCCGGCCTCGAACCCGAACTGGTGCACTGAGCACGTGACCACGCCGGGGAGCCCACCCCCGGCGACTGGCCTTGCTCACCAGACGCTGGTTTGCTCTCTGACACCCGCTATGTCGCCGGCGACACGCCGTGCGCGTCGGCGTTCAGTGAGTAAGGCGGCGTTCAGTGAGCACGTGTTCGGTAGATGGCTGACTGCACCGTAGGGAGCCCCTGATGGCCAGGAAGTTCCAAGTGACGATCGACTGCGCCGATCCGGGCCGGTTGACCCGCTTCTGGTCGACCGCGCTGGAGTACCAGATCCAGCCGCCGCCGGACGGCTTCCCGACCTGGAACACCTTCTGGCGCAGCATCGGCGTCCCGGACGACGAGCTCGACGACGAGAACGACGCGAGCGAGTCGGTCGTCGACCCGGACGGCGCCGGGCCGCGGATCTGGTTCCAGCACGTCCCCGAGGGCAAGATCGTCAAGAACCGGGTGCACCTGGACCTCGACGTCGGCGGCGGGCGAGGGGTCCCGCTGGAGGAGCGCCGGCAGCGGGTCATCGCCGAGGCGGAGCGGCTGGCCGCCGAGGGCGCGACCCGGTTGCGCGTGCTCGAGACGGAGGGCATGGACCACTTCGGGATCGTCATGCAGGACCCGGAGGGCAACGAGTTCTGCCTGACCTAGTCGCGTAGCCGCCGGATTTCCTTGCGAATGTCGCATTCGCGGGGGTGGCGTGGTGGGCCGCCCGTTTCGTTACACCCCGGGGTCACGCCTGCCGATGTAGAGGCATGAGCACGCCGGGCGTCGCCGCGCACGGGGACCACACCAAGATCGGGCGGCAGTCCGTGCACGACCGCGAGGGCGTCGTCGTCGGGTACGAGTTGCTCTTCCGGGCCAGGCCGGGGTTGGAGGCCGCGGACGAGCAGACCCGCGACCTGTCCACGTCCGAGGCGATCTGCACCGCTTTCGGCGAGTTCCGGCTGCACCGGCTCGGCGCGCGCCGCAACCTGTACGTCAACATGACCCGCGGCCTGCTCACCGGCGCGGTCCCGATGCCGTTCGGGCCGCACAACGTCGTCCTGGAGATCCTCGAGCACATCGAGGTGGACGCCGAGCTGCTCGACGGCGTCCAGGCCCTGAAGTACCGCGGCTACCGGCTCGCGATCGACGGCTACGTCGGCGGCCCGGAGCACCCGCGGCTGCTCGGGCTGGTCGACGTGGTGAAGCTGGACGTCCCGGCGATCGGCCCGGACCTCCGGGAGATGTCCGCCTACCTGCGCGGGGCGGTGCCCCAGGCCCGGTTCATGGCCGACGGCGTGCAGGACGAGGCCGGGCTGGACGCCTGCCGCTCCGCCGGGTTCGAGCTGTTCCTCGGCCCGCTCTACCAGCGGACGGCGGGGCCGGCCGCCTCGGACATCAACCCGTCCCAGACGATCAGCCTGCAGCTGCTCGCCGCGCTGTCTGACATGGACAGCACGATCGACGAGCTCGAGCGCATGGTCTCCGCCGACCCCGGGCTCAGCCTCCGCGTGCTGAGCGCGGTGAACTCCGCGGCCGGGGCCGGCCAGCAGATCCGCTCGCTGCGGCAGGCGATCGTGCTGATGGGACGGCGCTCGCTGAGCGGCTGGGTGATGCTCGCCGCGCTCGGCGGCCATCCGGACCAGCGCCGCGAGGACATGATCGACATCCTCACCCGGGCAAGGATCTGCGAGCTGCTCAGCCCCTGCCTGGACGGCGTGGAGTCGTCCACCGCCTACGCGGCCGGGCTGCTGTCCGGGCTGGTCGAGGTCATGGGCGCCGACCCGGAGCAGCTTGCCCGCCGGGCCCGGATGGACGAGGAGGTCACCTCCGCCCTGGTCGCACGCCAGGGCCAGGTCGGTGCGCTCCTCGACGCGATCGACGAGTTCGACCGCACCGGCCAGACCGACTCGCTGATCCCGGCCGCGGACATGTCCTGGGCGCACCTGCACGCCCTCGGCACCGCGGTCGCCACGGTGGACCCGATCCTCGGGCAGCCCGGCGAGGCACCCGGTCCGGACGAGCCCCAGGACCCGAGCGTCGAGTCGGCGTCGCTGGCACTTTGATCGCCGTACGATGCCCCGGTGGTCGGCGCGGACGGCGCAGGGGCACCGCCGTGGGACGTGGTGGGTCCCGTCCAGGGCGAGGTCTTCGTCGTCTGGCTCAACGACAGCAGGCTGGAGCTGACCGGTCCGTGTGGGCCGGATCCGTGGTACATCGAGGTTGGTGACGGCGACCACCCGGTCGACGTGGTGACGCGGATCGTGCACGACGTGGTGGGTCCGGCGCGGTTGGTGCACTCGACGTCCTGGCGGCGGGACCGTGGCGCGGTGATCCTCAGCTTTGTCGTCGTGATCGACCCGGAACTGGCCGGCGGGATGGACAGCCGGCCGGTCGTGCGCCGCGAACTGGCCCGGGCCGGGGCGACCTCGGCGCCGCGGGAGATCGACCCGGCCCAGGTGATCGAGCACGGCCTCCGGCACCTCGCCTGGCTCGCCGCCGATGACCCTGTGGTTCGCGAGGAGCTGCCGGAGCCGTGGCACCAGGTGCTGGCCGGCTACACGCCGGAACCGTTCAGGAGTCTGGGGTGAGGAGCGATGAGCGAGACGGACCCGGTCACGGCAGCCGAGGGTGAGGGCATCTGCGTTGTCCGGTGCGCGTGCGGATGGGAGGCCCGCGGGACGGTGGATGAGCTGGTCGAGGCGGCGCGCGAGCACGGCGCCCGCCTGCACAACATGACCCCCACCCGCGAGCAGGTGATCGCGATGCTGGTGCCTCGGCCCGGCTGAGTCATCCCACCCGGCCGACGGCCCGCGCGGTGCTGGACGCCCGGACGATCAGCTCCGGGCTGAACTGCACGTGCTTGTGCTCGTGCCCGGGCAGCGCCTCCGCCTCCTCGAGCAGGAGCTCCACCGCGGCCCGCCCCAGCAGGTGCCGCGGCTGGTGGACGGAGGTCAGGGGGACGGCGGCCGCGGCGGCGAACTCGATGTCGTCGTAGCCGACGATCGCCATCGTGTCCGGCACCGCGATGCCGTGCTGGGTCATGTGTTGCAGGACGCCGAGCGCGACGAGGTCGTTGGCGCAGAACACCGCGGTGGGTCGCCGGCGGGTCGGCAGCCCGATGATCCGTTCCCCGACCCGGCGGCCCTCCGCGACGTTGAGCGCGACGGTCTCGAGCACGGTGAGCGCCTCGGGCGGCAGGCCCGCCTGTTCGATCGCCCGCCGCGCCCCCGTCAGCCGGTCGGCCACCTGCAGGATCGTGGGCGGGCCGCCGGCGAAGGCGATCCGGCGGTGCCCCTGGTCGATCAGGTGGGTGACGGCCAGGTCCCCGCCCTCGACGTCCTCCACGCCCACTGTGCACCAGTCGTCGGCGTCCACCGGGGCGCGGTCCACGAGGATCACCGGGACGCCGCGCTCCGGGAGCCTGCGCAGCCGGTCGCTGGAGTAGTCCAGCGCGGTGATCAGCACGCCGCGGACCCGCTGCTCGAGCAGCTGGTCGAGGTAGTCCCGCTCGCGGACGGCGTCGTGGTCGCTGTTGCACAGCATCAGCGCGAGGTCGTGCGCCTTGGCGATCTCCTCGACGCCGCGGGCCACGTCGGTGAAGAACGGGTTGCCGGCATCCAGGACGACGTAGGCGATCGTCCGGCTGCGCCCGGCCCTCAGCTGCCGCGCGGACTCGTTGCGGACGAAGCCCAACTCGATGATCGCGGCCTGCACCCTGGCCCGGGTCGCCTCGCTGACCAGGTGGGGGCGGTTGAGCACGTTCGAGACCGTCCCGACGGAGACTCCGGCGCGCGCCGCGACGTCCTTGATACCTTTGGATGCCACGGCCACTCCTCCCGTAGGCCCGGTCGGTGCCGTCGACCGGATGTGAGGACTTGAAACGTACTACCCTGGCTGGGCCGAATTCCACGGCATTGCCAATGTCACCCGCAGCATACAAGTTGGTAACGGCTCGTTGACAACCTGGTCATGTGCCCGTAGCGTCGAGCCACCCGCGAATGAAAGGTTTAAATCCTCACGACACGCCGGGAGGGTATGTGGGTGACTCGGTCGTGCCGCTGGTCAGCGTGCGAGACCTGTCGAAGGCCTTCGGCGGGGTCGCCGCGCTGCGCGGGGCGTCGCTCACCCTCTACGCGGGCGAGATCCACGGCCTGGTCGGCGAGAACGGCGCGGGCAAGTCCACCCTGCTGAAAGCGCTGGCCGGCGTCCACCGGGCCGACGCCGGAGAGATCCTGCTCGACGGTGAGCCGTTCGAGCAGGGCAGCACGCGCCGCAGCCTCGAGCAGGGCATCGCGGTGATCTACCAGGAGCCGAGCCTGTTCCCGCACCTGACGCTCGCCGAGAACGTGTTCGTCGGCCGCCAGCTGGTCCGTCGCGGCGGGGACGTCGACTGGTCGGCGATGCGCGAGCGCGCCCGGGAGCTGTTCACCCAGCTCGGCATCTCGCTCGACCCGGACCGGCACGCAGCCGGGCTGTCGATCGCCGACCAGCAGATCGTGGAGATCGCCAAGGCGCTGTCCACCCGCGCCCGCGTGATCGTGATGGACGAGCCGACCGCCGCGCTGTCGGCGAGTGAGTCCGACCGGCTGCTCGACGTGGCCAGGCGGCTGCGGGACGGCGGCGCCGCGGTGGTGTTCGTCAGCCACCGCCTCGACGAGGTCTTCGCGCTGTGCGACCGGCTCACCGTCATGCGCGACGGCGCCACGGTCACCGAGCAGAGGGTGGCCGACACCACCGTCGGGCAGGTGGTGCGCTGGATGGTCGGCCGCGAGCTGACCGACCTGTACCCGAAGGTGGCGACGACGGTCGGCGACGTCGTCCTGGACGTGCGGGGCCTCACCTCCACCGGTGTCTTCGCCGACGTCTCCTTCCAGGTTCGTACCGGCGAGATCGTGGCGCTGGCCGGGCTGGTCGGATCGGGACGTTCGGAGGTGGTCCGCGCCATCTTCGGCATCGACGGCTACGACGCCGGCAGCGTCGAGCTGTCCGGAAGGCCGCTGCGCGCGCGTGACCCGCAGGAGGCGCTGTCCCGGGGCATCGCGCTCGTCCCGGAGGACCGCCGGCAGCAGGGCCTGCACATGCCCGCCTCGATCGCGCGCAACAGCGCGCTGGTCGTGCTGAGGAAGCTGCAGCGCTTCGGCCTGCTCAGCAACGGTCGCGAGCGCGCGATGGCGCAGCGGTGGGGAGAGCGCCTGCGGCTGAGGTACGCCGATCTCGACGACCCGGTGGAGCAGCTCTCCGGCGGCAATCAGCAGAAGGTCGTGCTGGCCAAGTGGCTGGCCACCGAGCCCAGGCTGCTGGTGATCGACGAGCCGACCCGCGGCATCGACGTCGCCACCAAGGCCGAGGTGCACCGGCTGCTGAGCGAGCAGGCGGCGCAGGGCCTCGCGGTCCTGATGATCTCCAGCGAGCTCCCGGAAGTGCTCGGCATGGCCGACCGGGTCCTGGTCATGCGCGAGGGCCGGCTGACCGCGACGCTCAGCCGGGAGGAGGCCACCCAGGAGAGCGTGATGCTCGCCGCGACCGGCCAGGAGGCGGTGGCGTGAACGCCGTCGCCACCACCGCGCCGGACCCCACGCTGCGCAAGGACTCGCTGCTCGCCCGGGTGATGGCCAACCGGGAGATGCCGGTGGTGGCCGCGCTGATCGTGGTCGTGGCCGGCACGACGCTGGCGAACCCGCGGTTCCTCTCCGCCCAGGGGCGGGTGGACCTGATGGTGGCGATCGCCATCACGGGGCTGGCGGCCGTCGGCGAGACGTTCGTCCTCGTCATGCGGAACGTCGACCTGTCGGTCGGCTCGGTGATCGGGCTGTCCGCGTACCTGGCCGGCTCGAGCGTGCGCTTCAACCCGGACGGGAAGCTGCTGACGGTGATCGCGGTCGGGGTGGCTGTCGGCATCGGCGCCGGCCTGGTCAACGGTGCCCTGGTCGCGCTGCTGCGGCTGCCCGCGCTGGTCGTCACGCTGGGCACGCTGTACGTGTTCCAGGGCGTCCAGGCGCTGCTGATCGGTGGCACCAGGATCGACCCCGACCAGCTGCCAGACAGCGTGATCAACTTCGGCCTCGGGGTCTTCCTCGGCATCCCCTGGCTGATGTGGGTGTGCATCGTTGCCGCCGTCGTCGCCGCCTGGTTCATGCGCTCCCGCCGGACCGGACGCGACCTGTACGCGATCGGCAGCAACCCCCCGGCCGCGCTGCTGGCCGGCATCCCGGTGCGCTCCCGGACGGTGTTCGCCTACGTCGTCAGCGGTGCCTGCGCCGGCGGCGCCGGAGTCCTGTTCCTCGCCCGGTTCGGCGGGGTCGACTCCAACGCGGGCATCGGCTACGAGCTGCCGGTGATCGCGGCGTGCGTGGTCGGCGGCGTCAACATCTTCGGCGGCACCGGGACGGCGATCGGCGCGCTGCTCGGCGCGATGCTGCTGAAGACCATCGGGGTCTCGCTCAGCGCGCTGTCGGTGCCCGAGTTCTGGCAGCTGGCGATCAACGGGTTCCTCCTCCTCGTGGCGATCACCGCCGACCGGCTGATCAGCCTGCGCCGGGACAGGATCGCCAGGAACGCCGCGAGGATCGCCCTGCGGAACGCGGCCGCCGCGGGGGCCGCAGGGTGAGCGCGGGGACGACCGAGGCCGCCGTGGGCCCGGGTGCCCAGGGGCGCGGCAGGGCCTCGCGCGCGTGGCTGAGGTTCAGCTGGGACAAGGGCGTGGTGCTGCTCCTCCTGTTGACGCTCATCGCCGGCGGCGGCATCGACTCGCGCTTCGCCAACGGCACCAACCTCGGTTTCGTGATCTCCGACATCGGCGAGATCCTGCTGATCGCGCTGCCGATGACGCTGCTGATCATCTCGGGGGAGATCGACCTGTCGGTCGGCTCCACGCTGGCCCTGTCGGGCTCCGTCCTGGGATGGACGTGGGAGACCACGGGCTCGATGTGGCTGGCCGTCGTCGCCACGCTCGCCACCGGGACGGCCTGCGGTGCGCTCAACGGCTTCCTGGTCACCCGGCTGGGTCTGGGCTCGCTGGCCGTGACGATCGGGACCCTCGGGCTGTACCGGGGGCTGTCGTGGGCGCTGCTCGGTGACACGCCCGTAGCGGACTTCCCGACGTCGTGGACCAATCTCGGCTTCCTGTCGATCCCCGGGACGCCGCTGCCCTACGTCACGCCGCTGCCGGTGATCCTGGCCCTGGCGTTCGGTGTGCTGCTGCACCTGACCCGGCCGGGTCGGTGGATCTATGCCATCGGGCAGAGCGCCGAGGCCGCACGCTTCGCCGGCATCCCGGTGGCCCGGGTGAAGATGCGGCTGTTCGTGGCGACCGGGGCGGTGGCCGGGCTGGCCAGCATCGTGTACGACCTGCGGTTCGCCAGCGCCCGCCCGGATGCCGCGATCGGCCTGGAGCTGGCGGTCATCGCCTCGGCGCTGTTCGGCGGCGTCTCCATCTTCGGCGGCGTCGGGACGATGTGGGGGGTGGTCTGCTCCGTCCTGTTCCTCGGGGCGATCCGCTCCCTCCTGCAGCTGCAGAACGTGCCGGCGAACGCCCTCACGATCATCACCGGTGGCCTGCTGCTGACGTCGGTGATCGTGCCGGTCGCGGCCACTCGCCTGGCCGCGCTGCGACGGTCCCGTTCGCCGACGACCGACGTACCGCCACCGCGACTGCCCAAGGAACCCCTACCCGAGGAGGAGCAGGCCGCCACCGGCTAGTCCGGCAGGCCATCGCAAGGATCGACCCGAGCAGACGAATTCCAGAATCGCGTGGTGAAACGTTTTACAAACCGGTCCACCGCACGAGGAACCAACGCCCGCGCCGATGTCGGCGCCGGGGCCACCGCACACACGAAGGAGATCGAGATGCGTTTCCAGGCTCTTCGCTGGGTCGCGGCAGCGTCCGCCGTCGTGGCTCTCGCCGCCTGTGGGGGCGGATCCAGCGGCGGCACGACGACCAGCGCCTCGGGGAGCGCCTCGGCGTCGAGCGGCGCGATCAAGACAGGGCTCAAGATCGCCGTTCTGCCGAAGGCGATCAATATCCCCTACTTCGACGCCGCCTATGCGGGCGCGCAGAAGGCATGCGCCGAGATCAAGGCGGAGTGCAAGCAGGTCGGGCCGACGCAGGCCACCGGCCAGGCGCAGGTTCCTTACATCAACACCGTCATCCAGCAGCAGTACGACGCACTGGTGATCTCGGCCGCGGACGCCAACTCCGTGGTGCCCGCGCTCAAGAAGGCTCAGGCCGCCGGCGTCACGGTCGTCACGTACGACGCCGACGTCGCCGACACCTCGGCCCGATCCGCGATGGTGAAGCCGACCACGCCGGACCAGATCGGCCAGTCGCAGGTGGACTGGATCGCCAAGGCGATCGGTTCCGGCGGGGGTGAGGTCGCGATCCTCTCAGCCGCGGCCACGGCGGAGAACCAGAACACCTGGATCAAGTTCATGAAGGAGCAGTTCAAGAAGTACCCGGAACTCAAGCTGGTGGACACGGTGTACGGCAACGACGACGCCGCGACGTCAGCCGAGAAGGCGGCGGGACTGCTGCAGTCGCACCCGAACCTCAAGGGCATCATCTCCCCGACCACCGTGGGCATCGCCGCGGCCGCGAAGTACATCAGCGGCTCGCAGTACAAGGGCAAGGTGCAGGTGACCGGCCTGGGCCTCCCGAGTGAGATGAAGGCCTACGTCAAGGACGGGACCGTGAAGTCCTTCGGTCTGTGGGACCCCGGGATGCTCGGGTACGTCGGCGTCTACGCCGCTGCCATCAAGGCGAGCGGCGGTGACCTCTCCGGTGGCATCAAGGCGGGTGACAAGACGTATACCCTCGACCAGGACGGCGTCGCGATCATCGGTCCGCCGCTGGAGTTCACCGCGGACAACATCGACCAGTTCAACTTCTGACCGCTGGGCGCGGGGCGCCGGAAACCGGTGCCCCGCGCCAGTTACCTCGGTGCGAGGCGCCGGAAACCTTGCGCCCGCAGCAATTCCCGCCCGATCGACGGGTCGGAGGCCCAGGCATGCCCCGTTACTGCTTCCTGCTCCAGGTGCGTCCGGACCGGCTGGAGGAGTACCGCGAAAGGCACCGCGCGGTGTGGCCGGAGATGCTGCATGCGCTGGCCGACACCGGCTGGCGGAACTACTCGTTGTTCGCCAGGGACGACGGCCTGCTCGTGGGCTACGTCGAGAGTGACGATCTCGCGGCGGCCCAGCGGGCCATGGCCGCCACCGAGGTCAACGCGCGCTGGCAGGCGGAGATGGCTCCGTTCTTCGTCGGCCTGGCGGATCGGCCCCCCGACGAGGGCTTCCTGTTGCTCCAGGAGGTCTTCAATCTGGAGGATCAGATCGGCGCGCCGACCGGGGACACCAGATAGGGATGATCGCAATGACCGACCGGGCAGACGTCGTCGCCGTCCTGCTTCAGCAGAGCATCGAGTTGCCGTCGTGGGCGTTCGGCAACTCCGGGACGCGCTTCAAGGTGTTCGCGCAGAAGGGCGTTCCCCGAGACCCCTTCGAGAAGGTCTCGGACGCCGGGCAGGTGCACAGGTACACCGGCGTGGCCCGCAGCGTGGCGCTGCACATCCCGTGGGACCGCGTCGAGGACTACGGCAAGCTGGCCGAGCACACGGTCGAGAGCGGGCTGCGGGTCGGGACGATCAACTCGAACGTCTTCCAGGACGACGACTACATGCTGGGCTCGGTGACGAACCCTGATCCGCGGGTCCGGCGCAAGGCCACCGACCACCTGCTCGAGTGCGTCGACATCATGGATGCCACGGGGTCGAACACGTTGAAGCTGTGGTTCTCCGACGGGACCAACTACCCCGGCCAGGACGACACCGCGGCGCGGCAGGACCGCCTGGCGGAGGCGTTGGCGGAGGTCTACCGGCGGCTGGGCGACGGTCAGCGGTTCCTGCTGGAGTACAAGCTGTTCGAGCCCGCCTTCTACACGATGGACGTCCCGGACTGGGGGACCGCGTTCGCGCACTGCGTCGCGCTGGGGCCCAAGGCCCAGGTCGTGATCGACACCGGGCACCACGCGCCCGGCACCAATATCGAGTTCATCGTCGCGGTGCTGCTGCGCGCGAACAAGCTCGGAGGGTTCGACTTCAACTCACGCTTCTACGCCGACGACGACCTGATGGTCGGTGCCGCGGACCCGTTCCAGCTGTTCCGCATCATGTACGAGGTGCGGCGCGGCGGGGGGTTGGACCCGAGCCGCAACGACGGACTGGGTGTGGCGTTCATGCTCGACCAGTGCCACAACATCGAGCCGAAGATCCCCGGCCAGATCCGGTCCGTGATGAACGTGCAGGAGGCCACCGCCAAGGCGCTGCTGGTCGACGTCGATGCCCTGAGCGCCGCGCAGCGCGCCGGTGACGTGCTCGGCGCGAACGCCGTCCTGATGGACGCCTACAACACCGACGTTCGACCGCTGCTGCGCGACGTCCGCGAGCAGATGGGGCTGGATCCCGACCCGGTGGCCGCCTACGCGCGATCCGGGTACGCCGAACGCATCATCGCCGACAGGGTGGGCGGCACGCAGGCCGGCTGGGGAGCCTGATCGCGATACGTCAGGTGCTCGGCGGGGCCGGGGACGGAACCGCCGGCCGCGCCGCTCTGGACGGGCCGCCCGTCGCGGCCGCCAGGCCGATCCTGCCGCTCCACCCTCTGAGCCATTCCGCGATCCGGTCGGCCGGCAGCGGGGGGGTGAGCACGTAGCCCTGGATCTCGTCACAGCCGAGCTCCGAGAGCTTCGCCCACAGCTCGGGTGTCTCGACGCCCTCGGCCACGCTGGACATCCCGAGGGCGTGCGCAAGGTTGATCACGTTGCCGACCACGGCCTCGTCGGCGGGGTTGTCCAGCAGGTCGGTGATGAACTGGCGGTCGATCTTCAGGCCCTGTGCCGGCAGCGTCTTGAGGTAGGACAGCGAGGTGAAGCCGGCGCCGAAGTCGTCGATCGCGATGAAGACGCCCATCTCGCGCAACCGGTCGAGGACCCTCTTGGCCTGGGCCGGATCCGCCATGACCGCCGTCTCGGTGATCTCGATCCGCAGGGAGCTGACCGGGATGCCGGCCTGCGCGGCGCTTTCCAGCACAACGGTGGGCAGGTCGTCGTCCGCGAGGTTGCGCGGGGAGACGTTGACCGCCACCCGCAGGTCGAGGCCCTGCGCCCGCCAGGCGGCGCACTGCGCCGCGGCCTGCCCCAGCACCCAGGTGGTCAGCTGCTTGATCACCGTGGTCCGCTCGGCCGGGGGGAGGAAGGCGGCCGGAGGCAGCAGGCCCCGCTCCGGGTGGTTCCACCGGATCAGCGCCTCCACCTCCGAGATCCCGCCGCCGACCGCGCACTTCGGCTGGTAGTACAGCTCCAGCTCGCCGTTCGGGATGGCCCGGCGCAGCTCGGCCAGCAGCGTGAGTTGCTGGGTCTCGCGCGGGTCGGTGTCGGGGTCGTACACCGCCACATCGCTGCCGTGCCGCTTCGCCTGGTACATCGCGACGTCGGCCCGGCTGAGCAGGACGCCGAGATCGTCGCCGTGCTGCGGCGACAGCGCGACGCCGATGCTCGCGTCCGCCTCCACCGCCACACCGCCGATCACGACGGGCTGGCGCAGCTTGGCCAGGACGTGCGCCGCCGCCCGGGTGGCGGAATCGGGGGTGCGCAGCCCGTCCATGAGGATGGCGAACTGGTCCCCGGACAGCCTCACCACGCAGTCGCTGCTCCGGCAGCACTCGCGCAGGGTCGACCCGACGGCGACCAGAAGCTCGTCCCCGGCAGTGTGGCCGAGCACCTCGTTGACTTCCTTGAAGTTGTCCATGTCGATCAGCAGCAGCGCGGTCGACCCGTCGCGCTCCGGGGCCAGGAGCTCGACGGCGCGATTCGCCAGCAGCGTCCGGTTGCCCAGCCCGGTCAGCGTGTCGTGGCTCGCGGTGTGGTCGGAGACCAGCCTGCGCCGGCGCAGCTGCCAGAGCCCGACGGCGACCAGCAGCGCGGCCACGGCCGTGCCGGCGTACAGCCCCCGGGTCGCGCGGATGATCGCGTCGTTGATCGGGTCGCGGGGGAACATCGCCTCCACCACCGCATCGACGTCGCCGTCGCCGCTCGTGTCCATCGGCAGGAACACGTCGACCGTGCTCTGGCTCCGGCTGCCGTCGTCGTGGACGACGAACGGCTTGCCGCTACGGGCCTTGGCCCGTTCGGTCGCGGGCAGGACGGTCTCGCCCCGCGGGTGGCCCGGGTCGCCGTACAGGAGGTGGCCGTCGGGCAGCCATATCTCCAGACCGACCAGCGTGTTCCGCTTCTTCAGCTCGGCCACGTCGGCGTCCATGTCCGCGCGGCCCGCGGGGAGCAGGTGCGGTAGGCCGGCGGCGTCCACCTGGAGGTTCCGGTGCACCGTGACCGAGGTGACGAGGCGGGCGCTGAGCACGACACCCGACTCCGCCCCCACGCCGATCTTGCGCTGCAGCTGGCCGACGGCGACGACGCCCCCCGCGACGGCTACCAGCGCCACGAGGAGCAGCCCGAACCCCGAGGTCAGCGCGCGCATGGCGCGCGAGGTGGACACCCCGTTCACACTCTCGGATCGGCACCCTTGTCCGGATCTTGAGGTCGCGCCGCTGCGCTGATCATGGGCAGGATGGTGGTTTTCGGGACTCGGACCACCATTTCGCCCATGATCACCGCGTCGGCACGCGCAGGCGCACTGGCGGGCCCGGGCGAGGGGTTTACCGGGTGCGCAGGGGGGCGCCGCCGGGATCGGGGTAGGCGGTGACCTCGGTGGCCTTGGCGGTGAGCCAGACCCGCTGGCCGGGACGCAGGTCGAGATCCGCGACGGCGGCCGGCGTCACGTCGACCGACGCTGAGGGGTAGCCATCGACGGCGACCCGCACCCGGTCGGTGAGCAGCTCCAGCCCGGCGATCCGGCCGGTCCAGCGGTTGCGGGCGGAGCTCGCGTCGGGCTCGCGGGTGTACAAGGTGATGGCGGTGGGCGCGACGGCGACCAGCATCCGCGTGCCGGCGAAGGGCAGGATCACTGCCTCGCCGTCGTCCGGCCCCGCGCCGGCCGCGTACAGCGTGCCGCCCTCGTCCAGGTCGATCCGGTGGCTGGCCCGATCGCCGATGCTGCCAGCGTAGAGGTTGAGACCGACGAGTCGGGCGACGTACTCGGTGGCAGGACGCCGTGCGACGGCGGTCGGCGGGCCCTCCTGCACGACCCGGCCGCCCTCCAGGACGATCACGCGGTCGGCGAGCACCAGGGCCTCGAGCGGGTCGTGGGTGACGACCAGGCTCGGGCCACCGAAGCCGCTCAGGTGCCGGCGCAGGTCGGTGCGCACCTCCAGCCGGGTGCGGGCATCCAGCGCCGCCAGGGGCTCGTCGAGCAGGAGCAGGCGGGGGCGGCCGGCCAGCGCCCGGGCGAGCGCGACCCGCTGGGCCTGGCCACCGGAGAGCTGTGCGGGCTTGCGGGCGGCGAACTCGGTGACCCCGAGGCGTTCCAGCCACGGCTCGGCGTCCTCGCG
>JBKPQU010000060.1:0-8338 GCA_046734255.1 Actinomycetota bacterium | reverse complement strand
CCCATGACCTGGTCGAGAGGCTCGGAGGCCTCGGAATTGTCGGCGACGGCATCGAGGGCTACGGCTGCCCGCCGATGAGCCCCATCGCCAACGGCCTGATCCATCTCGAGCTCAACCGTGGCGACGGCAGCCTTGGCACCTTCCTCGGTGTGCAGGCGGGCCTGGCGATGCAGTCCATCGCGATGCTCGGGTCGGAGGAGCAGAAGCAACGCTGGCTGCCCGCGATGGCCGCGCTGGACAAGCTCGGCGCGTTCGCCCTCACCGAGCCGACCCATGGCTCTGATTCGGTGGCTCTGGAGACCTCGGCCCGGCGTGAGGGCGATGACTGGGTGATCAACGGGACCAAGAAGTGGATCGGCAACGGAACCATCGCCGACGTCGTCGTCGTCTGGGCCCGGGATCAGGCCGACGGGCGGGTGAAGGGGTTCCTGGTGGAGAAGGGAGCCGCCGGCTGCGATGCCCGCCGCATCGATGGCAAGGGCTCGCTGCGCGCGGTGTGGCAGGCAGAGATCGAGCTGACCGACGTCCGGGTGGCGGAAGAGAACCGCCTGCCCGGCGCGAACAGCTTCAAAGACGCCGGGCGCGTGCTGGCCGGTACCCGGAACGCGGTTGCCTGGGGGGCGCTCGGCCATGCCACGGCGGCGTACGACGTCGCCGCCACGTACTGCGCGCAGCGGCACCAGTTCGGCAAGCCACTGGTCAGCTTCCAGATCGTGCAGGACAGGCTGGTGAAGATGCTGGCCGAGATCTGCTCGATGCAGCTGTACTGCCTACGGCTGGGCCGGCTGATCGAGGAGGGCAAGTTGACCGACACCATCGCCGCGATCGCCAAGATGAACAACACCCGGAAGGCACGGCAGGTCATCTCCGAGGCGCGCGACCTGCTCGGCGGCAACGGAATCCTCCTGGATTTCCACGTCATGCGGCACATGGCCGACATCGAGGCGATCCACACCTACGAAGGCACCGAGACCATCCAGACCCTCATCGTCGGCAGGGACATCACGGGTGTCGGCGCCTTCACGTGACGAAGCCCTGATCAGGTTCGTCCACGTCGACGGCGTGCGACTGCGGACCTCGGTCCGTGGCACCGGACCGCCCTTGCTGTTGATCACCGGGCTGGGCGCCAGCCTCGATCTTGCCGTGCCCCTCGAACACGAGCTGGTCGCCACTGGGCTGCAGGCGATCAGTTTCGACGCTCCCGGGATCGGACAGTCCAGCCCCTACGGCTGGCCACGCCGGATGCGCGGAATCGCCAGAACCGTCGAACGGATGTTGGACGCCCTCGGCTATGCCCAGGTCGACGTGCTCGGAGCGTCCCTCGGCGGAGTCATCGCCCAGCAACTGGCCCATCAGGCCCCGCATCGGGTACGGCGGCTCGTGCTGGCGGCGACGGCCCCCGGTCTTGGCGGTGTGCCCGGCTCGCCCGGCGTCCTGCTGTCGCTGGCCACTCCCAGGCGCTACTACCAGCCCGACTACTACCGGCGCATCGCCGGACGGGTCTACGGCGGCGAGGCACGTCATGACCCCGACGCGCTCCTTCATGGCACGCTCGCTCGATTCATCACGCCGCCCTCGCTCCGGGGATACCTCGGTCAGATCTACGCGATCAGTGCCTGGACAAGCCTTCCCTGGCTGCGGACTCTGCAGCAGCCGACCCTGGTCCTCGCGGGCGACGACGACCCGATCGTCCCCGTGGTCAACGGTCGCATTCTCGCCCGTTGCATCCCGGACGCGCGCCTGCACGTCCTGCGGGACGGTGGCCACCTGTTCCTCCTCGAACGCCCGGCCGAATCCGCCGGACTGGTCTCCGAGTTCCTCCAGGGCTGAGCTCTGCCGCCCAGCCGACCGGCACACTCCGCGGCAATTTCGACGGCAATTCCGACGACCTGTTCGACGGTTATTTCCGGCGACTATTCCGGCGGCACAATTGCGGCCCTTCATCTCGTAGCGGGCGACCGATGGCAGCGAGCCCCGCCCGCCGTACGTTCTGGAATACCCATCAGCCTCCCTCCGGAGGGATTCCAATGTCTGTCGCAGGAGGAAAGACCCATGGCACTATCCGCTGACCTGTCCCGACTGTCAGCCAGGGCGAAGGAGGCCGAAGACCACGCCGCCGACGCCAAGACACAAGCGAGGGATCGGCTTCAGAAGACCACTGAGCAGGCCCGGGAGAAGTCCCAGCAGGTAGCGCGGCAACTGCGCGCCGAGTCAGCCGAGGCCGAGGCCAAGGCGAAGGAGTGGGGGGACAACATCCAGCAGTCCTGGAACGAGCACATCGCGAGTGTCCGGAAGAGGATCGGCGAGCGCAAGGCCCGCGCCGACGCCGACCGAGCCGAGATGAACGCCGAGGATGCGGAGGACTACGCCGTCTTGGCGGTCGACCTCGCCTACTCTGCGATCGAGGAGGCCGAGTACGCCGTTCTCGACGCCACTCTCGCCCGCCTCGACGCCGACGAGGCGTCTCAGGCCACCACCGGCTGACGGAGATTTCGGGTCACGCCGACCCCGCGGGGTTCTGCCCCGCGGGGATTCGGCCGGCGCTCACTCGGGTCAGGTCGCGGCGAGGTGCGTGCCGCGATCGATCCCTCAGTGAGATCGTGCCAGCGGATAGACCCGTCGCATGAAAGGCAGCATCGTGACGAGCACGCCCACCGCCCCGAGCCAGCCGACCCAGGAGCATCACCCGGTCGTCCTGAAGACCCTGCAGCAACGTGGCGAGGACTTCCAGCTCCGGATCGCCGACACGATCACCACCTACGCAGGGTCAATGCGGTTCGTCTACGTCCACATCGCGATCTTCGCGGTCTGGATGCTGCTCCTGGAGCGCAGCCCGTGGCCGACCCTGACCCTCGTCGTCTCCCTCGAGGCGATCTTCCTGTCCACGTTCGTGATGATCGGCCAGAACCGTCAGGCCGCCTTCGCCCAGGCCAAGGCGGACCACGACTTCGTCGCCCAGGAGCAGGAGTTACGGACCAACACCGACCTCACCCGGCAGATCCACGACCTGACCAAGGCGATCCACAGCCGGGTCGTCGAGGGTCCCCCATGACATGACGGGCCCGCACCTCGCGCGGCGTCAACCCGACCGGTTTGCGGCCGTGGCGACCAGGGACGGCGCGCCGTCGTCGGCCGAGGTCGGCACGGCAGAAGTGGCGGCCGGACGCGCGGTGAAGCGCGTGAGGAACATGAGCAGGGCGCCGATGGTGGCGGCGGTGGCCATGAACGCCCAGCCGTTCCGGTACACCTCGATCGCGTCCTCGCGAGCGGGTGTGCCAACGAGAGCGACGAATGCGGCGACCCCCAGCGCGGCGCCGACCTGCCGGAACATGGCGGAGATCCCGACGGCGGTGGCGATGCGCTCGGCTCCGACCGCGGTGACCGCGACCGTCGTGAAGGCCGGCATGGACAGACCGACCCCGGCGCCCGTGAGGAGCTGACCGGGGAGGAAGTCGTGGAGGTAGTCCGGTGTCAGCCCGAGGTGGGACGCGTTGTACGCGATGCCTCCGGCGACCAGCAGCCCACCGATCGTGCCGATCGTCGCCATGCCGAGCCGGGGGCCGATCCGGCCTGCGACGGTGGCGAAGGTGAGCGCGGCGAGCGGTCCGACGGCCAACTCGACGCCGGCCTGCAGGATCGACTGCTCCCAGACCTGGGTGAGGAACAGGACGCCACCCAATAGCAGCGCGGCGAACCCGGCGAAGAAGGCGAACGCGGAGGCCACCGCGAGGGCGAACGACGGCATCCGGAGCATGGACAGTTCCAACACCGGTACCGGGTGCCGCGCCGACCTGATCACCGCGAAAGCGGTCATGACAGCGGCGATCGAGAAGGCGACCAGAGTGCCCGTGGCGTCCCACCCCCACTCGCGCCCCTTCACCAGGGCCAGCGTCAATGCCCCGATGCCGAGTGCCAGGAGGACGGCACCCGCGAGGTCGGGCAGGCCGCCTGCCGCGGCGTCGCGGGACTCCTCGAGTCGGCGGGCGGCGTACCAGATCGAGACCAGCCCCAGCGGCAGGTTGACCAGGAACACCCAGCGCCAGCTCGCCTGAACGAGCAACCCGCCCAGAGGGGGGCCGGCTGCCGCGCCGACCGCGCCGACGGCAGCCCAGGCGGCGATGACGCGCGGCCGGCGTTGGGGTGCGAACGCGGGCAGGACGACTCCCAGCGAGCTCGGGGTCAGCAGCGCTGCGCCGGCCCCTTGCAGGATCCGCGCCGCGATCAGGAAGCCCGCCGAGGGCGCTACGGCGCAGGCAGCGGAGGCAAGCACGAACACGGACAGGCCGAGCACGAAGCACCGCTTACGGCCGTACAGATCGGCCAGCCGACCCGAGGGAACCAGCAGGGCGGCGAACACGATCGCGTACCCGTTGAGCACCCAGGACAGATCGGCAAGCCCGGTGCCGGTGAAGTCCCGCTGCATGTCCGGGAAAGCGATGTTGACGATGAACAGATCCAGCACGGACGCGAACACACCGATCGAGATCATGAAGAAGGTCCGCCACGACCTGGCCATCGGGCCGCCCCATTCCCTAGTTGGTTGCTTGATGCAACGCATGCTAGGCTTAGCGAGTAGCGTGAAGCAACTCACAGGGCGGATGTGATCCAAAGATCATGCTCGGTCGAACCTATGACGATCAGGTGTGCTCGATCGCCCGTGCACTGGAGGTGCTGGGTGAGCGATGGACGCTGCTGATCGTCCGGGACGCACTGCTCGGCCTGCGCCGATTCGAGGACTTCCAGCGCAGCCTCGGCGTGGCTCGCAACGTGCTCACCGACCGGCTGGCTCGACTCGTCGAGGCCGGGGTGCTGGATCGTGTGCTCTACCAGGACCGCCCATCACGCCACGAGTACCGGCTCACCCCGACGGGCCGCGAACTCGCCGTCCCCATCATTGGCCTGATGCAGTGGGGCGACCGGCACCTGGCCGGACCCGATGGGCCGCCACGGCTGACCCGTCACCGGGACTGCGGCGGCTCGCTTTCAGCGACCCTCACCTGCACCACCTGCGCGCAGCCGGTCCCGCTCGCCGGCGTCGAGATGATCCCCCGCGGCGCATAGGCCCGTCAGGGAGAGACGGTGGGACCCATCCACCTCGCGGCGCCGGGCTCTCCGGATCGCCTGTCCCATCCGTGGAAGGGCGAGTAGTCACCGGAGGCCCACGCCTCGCGGAGCCCCGGCTTGCTCAGATCCCAGTCCGGCCGGATCTGGCTCGTCACCGCGCGCAGATCGTGCCAGAGGTCGTAGAACGACGGGCGACCCCAGAACCAGTAGCCGTTGTAGATGCTGTGGATCACCAGTCCCGGCTTGAGCACGAGCGTGTGCGGGATCATCGGGTCGTTGTCGGGATCGGTGTATTCCTGGATGTCGAGGTCCTTCTGGATCGTCCGCCCGGGGTCGGAGAGGAAGGTCCACTGGGCCCCGACCGAGTTGCGAAACTCCTGCAGCGTGTGGTGCACGTCGGTGGAGATCGTGACGATCTGGGTGTAGGCCACCGCGATCTTCGGGTAGTGGGCGGCCAGCTCGAGGTGCTGCTGGTGCTCCTTCGGGCAGTAGTGGCCGCGCGCGAGCGTGAGGATCAGGGGATCGCGGCCCTGGAGCTCGCTCAGCGTGCGCACGGTGCCGGTGTGGTCGGGCAGCGCGTAGTCGGGGAAGGTGCCGCCGGGGGTGATGTCCGAACGCACGGGATGACCGCCTCTCACATGGCGTTGCGACGTGACCAGCACGGCGTATCGCGCACTCGCCATATCCGTCAACCGCCCTCGCGCCGAGCCAGACCTCAGAGGAACTCGCTGGTGGGGAACGAGGCCAAGATCGCGAGACTGATCAGGGCAAGCCCCACCGAGGGAGCGAGGCGCGCGCCAAAGCTCGTGACCCGCTCCACCGTCATCACTGCCGCGAGTGTGAGCATCCAGACCAGGCTCTCGGCGCCGACGGCGAACATCACCAGCATCAGCGGCGCGCAGCTGCCGAGGCAGGTGACAGCGTAATGCCACGACGTCTGGGGCGTGCGTCGGACCGCGGCGAGCGCCCGCCGCTGGATCGGGAGCAGATGGATCGTGCCTGCGAGGGCAAGCACAGCGGATGTGACGAGCCACTCCCGGCTCGCGAGCCACGGCCACGCGGCAACGAGGTGGTGAACGACGGCATCCGCCGCGAGGACCGCGACCGCGAAGCCCGTCCACACCACGCAGGTCGTCGCCACCATGCCGCTCGTGGTGGCCCACCACCGCCGAGTCCGGCGTGCTCGGGCCACCACTGCCGGGATCGCCGGAGGAAGCATCATCGCGACGACCATGAGCTGCCAGGTGCCGAGGAAGGCGACGACCGCAGCCACTCGTGGGAGGTGTCCCGAGCCGAGCAGCACGTCGTGCGAGGCATGGCCCATCACACCCGCAGCCAGGACGGCCCACGCCGCTGCAGCGAACGACCCCAGTACCGCCACTACCGGGACGGCCTCATCGAGGCCGTCCCGGGTGAGCCGCGGTGTCCCCGACATCGAATGCTCAGCTGGTGTAGCAGTAGGAGTCGCTGGAGGCGTCGCCGGCTTGGAGTCGGGTTTGGTGCACGCGAAGCCCCCGGAAGTCGTCGCCGTGGGGGAAGAATCGGGGATCCGCGGCGAGCCCGCCCCGGGAGGGGTCGGTGTCCAGCTTGGCCACCCAGGCGCCGACGCCCTCGGGGTAGAAGATGTCGTCCCAGGCGGCGTAGAGGGAGTTGCTGACGTACAGCCGTCGCCCGTCGCGGCTGATCTCGACCATTTGCGGGCCGCCGCCCAGTGGCTGGTCGGGGGCGGCCGGGTGGGCCTGGCGCCGGACGATGCCGCCGAGTCGGATCGAGCCGGTCTGGCGGGGGTGGAACGGGTCGCTGACGTCGTACTGCTTGAGCTCGCCGGTGCCCCAGCAGGACACGTACAGCCAGCGGTCGTCCACCGACAGGTCGATGTCGGTGATCAGCGGGGGGACCGCCCCGAAGGGTTGCAGCGCCGGCGGCAGGTCAGCGGGATCGGCCGGCTCGGCGGGGATCGTGACCACCTTGCGGACCGCCCAACGATCGGTGTCGTCGGTGTCGCGGTGCCACAGCCAGACCGACCCGGACAGGTCTTCGACGTTGATGGTCGCGCCGGTGAACCCCCAGCTGGCGGACGGGTTGTGCGCCGGGCGCAGCTCCAGCACCATCTGGTGGGCGTCGCCGAGGTCGACCCGCTGGACCAGAGTGCCTGTGGACAGGCTCCAGAAGTTCAGGTGGTGGCCGAACCGGCGACCGAGAAGGTCCTCCGGGTTCAACCCGTTCTCGATCATCGACGGACTGCCCCACTCCGAGGTGATCGCGGTGTCCTGGGTCAGGTGCCACCACACGTCGTAGCCGAGGAACTGCTCCCCCCGGTCGGTCTCCCACGCGCCGACCACCTCGAACGACTCGTGGTCCAGCAACGCCACCCCGGCCGGGCCCTCGGCGCCGTCGGCGCCGCCCAGCGCCGACATGAAGATCCCGCCCGGGCCGCAATGCAGCGTGTGCGGCCGCGAGTACCCGGCCTTGCTCGCCAACTCCTCCGCCTCGATCGTGTGCACCACCCGCGGACGGCGCGGATCCGGCTTGGTGTCCAACACATACGTCCGCGACGACCTGATCCCCGGCACGATCAGGTACCGGCGCTCCAGCGGCGCGCCGTGCTCACCGTGGTCGCCGTGGCCCTGGTGGCACAAGGCGCTGGAGCAGGCGTTCCAGCCGAAGTGGTGCAACTCGTTGCCCGCCGTCGGCAGCTCGCTCCACCCGACCACCGTGCCGTACTCCGAGGACGACGGGTCGCAGTCGACCACCGTCATCGCATCCTTCACCTGGCCGGCCGGATCGAACGCCGCCACATACGCCAGGCGCTCCGGCGGCGCAGCGATCGCCTCGGCCGGGCTGCGGTAGAACGTCGGGTCCGTCATCGGGACCTCCCCCTTCTTCTTGTGATCCAAGGCCCGGCTACGCGCCGGAGAGCTGTGGCATCAGGCCCACCTGCATGAGCAGCGAGACCTGGTCGTAGTAGAGGTCGCCGCCGACGACCCGCCCGGTCGCGTCGAAGTGCCACATCTCGCACAGCGGCAACGCGAACGCCTTACCGGTTGCGGGGAACGGCCCGAGCGGCCCGTCGTGCGTCCCGACGACGGTGAAGGTGCACACCACCGTCTGGCCGGCGTCCAGGTAGCGGGGGCCGGTGATGCGGATGTCGGAGGAAGCCTCGACCCATCCCGCGAGGAAGTCGTTCCTGAACTCCTGGGGCGTGGTGAACGTCCGGCCCTGCGAGTGATCGGTCCAGGCGATGCTGTCGGCGAAGTGCTCGGTCTTGGCCTCG
>JBKPQU010000059.1:0-8075 GCA_046734255.1 Actinomycetota bacterium | reverse complement strand
GGTGCGCACGGCCGCGGCGCCCGCGACCACCCCGGCCAGCACGGGGACCAGGACGAGCGTGGTCATCCAGTGCGGCTGCGGGCCGGGCTGCGGCAGGGCGCCGAGCACCGGCAGTGCCGGCAGCGGTCCCAGCACGGTCTGGTGCGGGTCGACCGTGGTCCCGGCGCCGAGCGCGAACCCGGGCCCGGCCAGGAACGCGGCCACCCAGACCATGACGTTCGGGAGCAGCGCCAACTGCAGGGCGGCGAGGACGGCGGTGCCGGACACCCCGGGGTCCAGCGCCTCGTGCAGAGCCACCTCGCGCTGCGCGCCCGCGGTCACCGCGATCAGCGTGAGGACGGCGGCCGCCGACAGCAGGCCGGCCAGCGCCAGCCCGCCCAGCCGCAGCCATCGACCGGCCTGCGGCGGCGGGCGCAGCATCTGCCACAGGGCCCGGATGCCGGCCAGGGCACCCCCTGCGCGGTAGGCCGCGCTCCCGGCGATCCCGCCGGCCGCCGCGGTGACCGCGCAGCCCAGCACCGCCTGGGTCGCCAGGGGCCGGGCCTGCGGTGTGGCGGCCACCAGGCTGGCCAGGAGGCCGAGCAGGGCATAGGAGGCGACGAAGCTGCCCAGCGCGAGCATCGGCGGCTGGGCCGGGCGGGCACGGGTGACCCCGATCTCGATCGCGGCCGCCCGCGGGTCCAGCACCTGGGCCATCCTGCGGCCGGCCAGCCAGCAGGCCACCAGCGGCAGCGGGGCCAGCCCGAGCGGCAGCAACCCCACGTGCCCGCCGGGCACGGCGATCCCGGTGTGCTGGACCAGCAGCCAGGCGTCCAGCCCCACCTGGACCGCCTGGAACCACGTCGCCCGCGAACCCGAGATCACCCAGCACGCGACCACCGGGGCCAGCAGGAACACCAGGGACGCCGCGGCGGCCTGCACCGCGGCCACGGCCCCCGCCTGGACCGGAGCGGGCGTCCGCTCGCCGGACCCCGCGGTCGGGATCCGCGCGATCCGGTCCAGAAGGGCGCTCATCGCCCCCATCGTCACTCCGTGCCACGCGGCGGCACCGGAGGACGCGCCGGGTCACGCGCAGATGCTCGGCCGCCCGGCCCGACACCGCCCGCCCGGACGCCGGACCCGTGGGGCGACCGTGCCTCAGGCGCGGGAGGCGATGACCTCCCGCATGAGGCGCGCGGTCTCGCTCGGCGTCTTGCCGACCCGGACCCCGGCGGCCTCGAGCGCCTCCTGCTTGGCCTGCGCCGTCCCGGAGGAGCCGGAGACGATCGCACCCGCGTGGCCCATCGTCTTGCCCTCCGGCGCCGTGAAGCCGGCGACGTAGCCCACCACCGGCTTGGTCACGTTGTCCTGGATGTACGCCGCGGCGCGCTCCTCGGCGTCACCGCCGATCTCGCCGATCATCACGATCGCCGCCGTCTGCGGGTCGTCCTCGAACGCGGCGAGGGCGTCGATGTGCGTCGTGCCGATCACCGGGTCGCCGCCGATCCCCACGCACGAGGAGAATCCGATGTCGCGCAGCTCGTACATCATCTGGTAGGTGAGCGTCCCGGACTTGCTGACCAGGCCGATCGGGCCCTGCTTGGTGATGTCGGCCGGGATGATGCCCGCGTTCGACTTCTCCGGCGAGATCAGCCCGGGGCAGTTGGGCCCGATCAGCCTGGTGGTCCCGGCGTTGGTGGCGTAGCAGAAGAAGTTCGCGGTGTCGTGCACCGGGACGCCTTCGGTGATGACGACGGCGAGCGGGATGGCGGCGTCCACGGCCTCGTAGACCGCACCCTTGGTGAACTTCGCGGGCACGAAGATCACCGTGACGTCGGCGCCGGTCGCGTCGACCACCTCGGCCACGGACCCGAAGACGGGCACGTTGCGGCCCCCGGCGAACTCGACGCTCTGCCCGCCCTTGCCCGGGGTGACGCCGCCGACGATGTTCGTGCCCGCGGCGAGCATGCGCTGGGTGTGCTTGCGACCCTCGGATCCCGTCATCCCCTGCACGATGACCTTGCTGCGCTCGGTCAGGAAGATCGCCATCGTCAGGCCCCCTGCACGGCCGGGGCGGCCGCGAGCTCGGCCGCCCTGCGGGCGGCGCCGTCCATCGTGTCCACCTGCTCGACCAGGCTGGAGGGCTGGGCCGACACCATGTCGGTAAGGATCTTCCGTCCCAGCTCGGCGTTGTTGCCGTCCAGCCGGACCACCAGCGGCCGGCTGACCGCCTCGCCGCGGGCGGCCAGCAGCGCGAACGCCTGGACGATCCCGTTGGCGACCTCGTCGCACGCGGTGATCCCACCGAAGACGTTGACGAAGACGCTGCGCACCTGCGGGTCGGACAAGATGATCTCCAGGCCGTTGGCCATCACCTCGGCGCTGGCGCCGCCCCCGATGTCGAGGAAGTTGGCCGGCCGCACGCCGCCGAACTCCTCGCCCGCGTAGGCGACGACGTCCAGGGTGCTCATCACCAGGCCCGCGCCGTTGCCGATGATCCCTACCGAGCCGTTGAGCTTGACGTAGTTGAGGCCCTTCTCCTTCGCCCGCGCCTCCAGCGGGTCGGCGGACGCCCGGTCGGCCAGCGCCTCGTGCCCTGGATGCCGGAAGCCGGCGTTCTCGTCGAGGGTGACCTTGCCGTCGAGCGCGATGATCGACCCGTCAGCCGCCTTCACCAGCGGGTTCACCTCGACCAGCGTCGCGTCCTCCTCGACGAAGACCTTCCACAGCTTCTCGATCACGCCGGCGACCTGCCCGCGCAGGTCGTCCGGGAAGTTGCCGGCGGCGGCGATCTCGGCCGCCTTCGCCGCGTCGATGCCGGCCAGCGGGTCGACCGGGATCCTGGCCAGCGCCTCCGGCCGCTCGACCGCGAGTTGCTCGATCTCCATCCCGCCCTCGCGCGAGGCCATCGCCAGGTAGGCGCGGTTGGCGCGGTCGAGGAGCACGGAGACGTAGTACTCCTCGGCGACGTCGGCGGCCTTGGCGACCAGCACACGGTGAACCGTGTGCCCCTTGATGTCCATGCCGAGGATGTCCTGCGCCCGCTCGCCGGCCTCCTGCGGCGTCTTGGCCAGCTTCACCCCGCCGGCCTTGCCCCGGCCGCCGGTCTTCACCTGCGCCTTGACCACGAACAGCGCGCCGCCCAGCCGTTCGGCGGCCGCCTCGGCGGCGGCCGGGGTGTCGGCGACGATGGCGTCCAGAACCGGGACGCCGTGCGCGGCGAAGATGTCCCGCGCCTGGTATTCGAACAGGTCCACGTACGTCAGTCCTCACCGTAGGGCGGCATCGCTGCGGGACCGGAATCCGCGCCTGGCCGGCCCGTCCGGCACGGCCGACCTCAGCCGAGCCTATCCACACACCGCCGATCGGCGGACGCCCGCGGTGGTGCGCCGCGTCACGCGGGGCGCGTGCCGCGCCGAGCGCCGTCCGCCGACCGCAAACCGCGCGGCTGCCAGCGCGAATGACACCTTCCGGTATCTGGTCGCGCTGGCCTGACCGGCGCTCAGGTCGCCGCGACGTTCTCCCGCACCCAGTCCACGATGTCGTGGGTCGGCGTCCCGGGGGTGAAGACCCTCCGGACGCCGAGGCGCTGCAACTCCGGGATGTCCTCCTCGGGGATGATCCCGCCGCCGAACACCGCGATGTCGGTCGCCTGCCGCTCGCGCAGCAGCTCCATCACCCGGGCGAACAGCGTGAGGTGGGCGCCGGACAGCACCGACAGCCCGATCCCGTCGGCGTCCTCCTGGATCGCGGCCTCGACGATCTGCTCCGGGGTCTGGTGCAGGCCGGTGTAGACGACCTCCATCCCCGCGTCCCGCAAGGCTCTCGCGACCACCTTGGCGCCGCGGTCGTGCCCGTCCAGGCCCGGCTTGGCCACCACGATCCGCAGGGGCGCCATGATCCCTCCCGCCGGGGTCTGCCTTGCCCACGGTGTGACACCGCGGTCGTCCTGGACCCACGGTGTCACACCGTGGGCATGGAGCGAGCCCGAGCAGTGGCACCTCCGGAGGGACCTGGAGATGGGTGCCCAGAGGGTGAGCGAGTCCGATCGGGTGGCGCAGATCACACGTTTTCGCCGTCTCGATACGGCCGGGCGCGCCCTCTGGCACCATGACAGCAGATCGTGTGACATTGATCGGCACACGGACATCGTTTTGTGCATTCCTTCAAACGAAGGTCGCTACCTGTAGTTCACTGACTACACAGCGCGCAGGGCGCGGGAAGTGCTGATCGTGGAGGGACCCCCGTGGACCGAGGTGACGGGACGGGTCAGGGGACCGCCGGCACCGAGGCCGGTGGCCGTGTCCCGCACGCGTGGCGCCGCCTGTCGGTAAGCGCCGGACACCTTCGCGCCGCCCTGCCGGCTCCCTCCCTGCGAGCGGCGGCCCTCGAGGCCGCCTGGATCACCACGCACCTGGCCCTCTACCCGGTCGGGCTGCTGCGGGAGCGGGTCCCGACCCCCGAGCGGTACGGACTGGCCGGCCTGCCGCCGATCCAGCGCGGCCTGTGGATGGGCGACGTCGAGGCGCCCGGACGCCCGATCGTTCTCGTCCACGGCATGGCCGACAATCGCGCGATCTTCGCGGTGCTCACCCGCGCCCTGCGCAGGCGCGGATTCCACAACGTCGTCTCGCTGAACTACTCCCCCGCCACCAACGACATCCGCGCCGCGGCCCGCCGGCTGCACGCCGAGATCGAGGCGCTGGTCGCGCAGACCGGTCACGAGCGGATCCACCTGATCGGCCACAGCCTCGGCGGCCTGATCGCCCGCTACTACGTCCAGCGCCTGGACGGTGACCAGCGGGTGGACACGCTGGTCACCCTCGGGACGCCGCACTCCGGGACGCTCGTCGCGCACCTGCTGCCGATGAAGCTGGGCCGGCAGTTGCGCCCGGGCAGCGACCTCCTCCGCGAACTCGAGCAACCGGCCCCCGGCTGCACCACCCGGTTCGTCTCCTACTGGTCGGCCGTGGACCAGCTGGTGATCCCGCAGCAGAGCGCGCTCCTGCAGCACCCGGACCTGATCGCGGACAACATCCAGGTGCACGGGGTCGGCCACATGTCGCTGCCGATCCACACCCGGCTGGTGCACGAGGTCGCCACCCTGCTCAGCCTGCCCACCAGCCCGCCGGCGCCGGCGGCCACCGCCGCACCGAAGATGATCGCGCAGCGGTCGGCGCCGCCACCGGTGACCAAAGCCCGCGCCACCACCCGCCGTCCGCGACCCCCCGTGGATCAGAGCTTCTCCACCGGCGCGTAGCGCAGCAGCAGGCGCTTGACCCCCTCGTCCCGGAAGTCGACGTGGGCGACCGCCCGCTCCCCCGCCCCCTCCACCCGGACGACGGTGCCGAGGCCGAAGGCGTCATGGGTGACCCGGTCGCCCGGCTCCAGGTGGATCACCTCGCGGTTGCCCGGCGAGCGCACTCCCGGTCGCTGGGCGAGCCGGGCCACCGCGGGGGTGGACGACGGGCGGAACGCGGTGGTCTCCGCGCGGCGCCACTCCACCAGCTCGGCCGGGATCTCCTCGAGGAACCGGCTCGGCGGGTAGTAGTGCGGCTGCCCCCAGGCGCTGCGGACGCCGGCCCGGGACAGGTACAGCCGCCGCTGCGCGCGGGTGAGGCCGACGTAGGCCAGCCGCCGCTCCTCGGCCAGCTCGACGGCGTCCCCCAGCGAGCGCAGGTGCGGGAACGTGCCGTCCTCGCATCCGGTGAGGAACACCACGGGGAACTCCAGGCCCTTGGCGGTGTGCAGCGTCATCAACGTGACCACTCCGGGGTCCTGGACGACGTCCGCCGTACCCTCGTGGGCGCCGTCCGCGACCGCCTCGTCGGGAACCTCGTCGGCGTCGGCGACCAGCGAGATCTGCTCGAGGAAGTCACCGAGCCCGCCCTCGGGTGCGAGCCGCTCGAACTCCTGGGCGACCGCCACGAGCTCGGCGAGGTTCTCCACCCGGGACTCGTCCTGCGGATCCCCGGAGTCACGCAGCTCGGCGAGGTAGCCGGTCTGTTCGAGCACCGCCTCCAGCACGATCACCGGACCGGCCCCGCCTTCGACCAGCGTGCGCAGGCCCTCCATGAGGGCGACGAAGTCCTGGATGCAGGTCAGCGAACGGGTGGCGATGCCCGGCGCCTCGTCGGCCCGCTCCAGCGCGGCGCCGAAGGAGATCCGTTCGCGGTCGGCGAGCGCCGCGATCGACGCCTCGGCACGGTCGCCGATCCCGCGCTTGGGCACGTTGAGGATCCGCCGCAGGTTCACGGTGTCGTCGGGGTTGTCCAGCGTGCGGAGGTAGGCCAGCGCGTCCTTGACCTCCCGCCGCTCGTAGAACCGCGTGCCGCCGACCACCCGGTAGGGCAGCCCGACCCGGACGAAGACCTCCTCCAGCGCCCGGGACTGCGCGTTCGTCCGGTAGAACACCGCGACGTCCCCGGGCCGCACGCCGTCCTGCTCGCCGAGCCGGCCGATCTCCTCGGCGACGAACGCGGCCTCGTCGTGCTCGTTGTCCGCGACGTAGCCGACGATCGGCGTGCCCGCGCCGGCGTCGGTCCACAGGCGCTTCGGCTTGCGGTCGGGGTTGCGCTCGATCACCGCGTTCGCCGCGGAGAGGATGGTCTGGGTCGAGCGGTAGTTCTGCTCCAGCATGATCGTGGTCGCGTCCGGGTAATCGGCCTCGAACTCGACGATGTTGCGGATGCTCGCGCCGCGGAACGCGTAGATCGACTGATCGGCGTCCCCGACCACGGTCAGGTCGGCCGGCGGCACCTCCCGCGAGCCGGACGCCGACTGGTCCTCCCCGTGCTCGCTCCGCTTGATCACCTCGGACAGCGACCCGCCGACCAGCTCACGGACCAGCACGTACTGCGCGTGATTGGTGTCCTGGTACTCATCGACCAGGACGTGCCGGAACCGCCGGCGGTAGTGGGCCGCCACGTCGGGGAACGCCTGCAGGATGTTGACCGTCGTCATGATCAGATCGTCGAAGTCGAGGGCGTTGGCCTGGCGCAGGCGCCGCTGGTAGATGCCGTAGGCCTCGGCGAGCATGCGGTCGAAGTGCGTGCCCTCGGCCGCCCGGGAGGCGTGCGTCTCCTCGTCCACCAGCTCGTTCTTCAGGTTGGACACCTGGGCGCTGAACGCCCGTGGCGGGTAGCGCTTGGGGTCGAGGTCGAGCTCGCGGCAGACGAGGGCCATCAGGCGCTGGGAGTCCGCGGCGTCGTAGATCGAGAAGTTCGAGCGCAGGCCGACCCGGCCGGCCTCCCGGCGGAGGATCCGCACGCACGCGGAGTGGAAGGTGGAGACCCACATCGTCTGGGCGCGGGGCCCGACCAGGCCGGCCACCCGCTCACGCATCTCCCCGGCCGCCTTGTTCGTGAATGTGATCGCGAGCACCTGGCCGGGATGGACGTGCCGGGCGGCAAGCAGCCAACCGATCCGGTGGGTCAGCACCCGGGTCTTGCCGGATCCGGCACCGGCGACGACGAGCAGCGGGCCGCCGTCGTGGGTCACCGCCGCGCGCTGCGGCGGGTTGAGGCCCGCGAGGAGGCTCTCGACGTCGGCCTGCACGGCACCGTCGGAGGCGGGCAGCTCGGCTCCCAACTCCGTCGGGGGCAGCGGGGCGGGCAGCGGCGGCACGTCGCGCGGGCCGGAGAAGGGCGACGGAAGACCGTCGAAGAGCGTGCTCATCGTGCCGCCAAGCCTACGTCGACCGCTGTTCCCGGCCGGGCGGCTCGTCAGCTGCCGCGGCGCGATGTGACGAGGGCCCCCGGTGCTAGGACCGGGAAACGTCGGGGTAACGCAGCAGGGCGGCGAGCTCGTGCGCGACGCTGCCCCGCTCGGGGGTCTCCGGCTGCTCCGGCAGGCGTTCGGGCTGCGCCGACGGCAGGTACCCCAGCGGCTGCAGCCGCTCCCGGCTGGGCAGGCCGGACAGCACCTCGGGCGCGCCCTGCCGGGAGCCGTCGAGCGGCTGGGCGACGTCGACGACGTCGTCCGCGTCGTCCGCGTCGTCCGCGTCGTCGTTCGCAGCAGGCGCAGGTGGCCCTTCCACCGGACGGCCGGCGGCACGCCCCACCACGTGCTCGACGGCCCGCTCGACGAGCTCAGGG
>JBKPQU010000058.1:0-3785 GCA_046734255.1 Actinomycetota bacterium | reverse complement strand
ACCGAGGACCACCAGTGGATCCACGTCGACCCCGAGCGCGCCGCCCAGGGACCGTTCGGCGGGACGATCGCCCACGGCTACCTGACGCTCGCGCTGATGATCCCCATGTGGAGCGAGATCCTGACGGTCCGGGAACGCCGGATGGGCATCAACTACGGGCTGAACCGGCTGCGCTTCCCGTCCCCCGTGCGGGTCGGGCAGAAGATTCGGTTGTCGGCCACGCTGGCGGGTGTGGACGACATCCCCGGCGGAGTCCAGGTCACCGTGGACTGCGTGGTCGAGGTCGACGGCTCGGCCAAGCCGGCCTGCGTGGCCCAGGCCCTGTTCCGGATCCTCTCCTGAGCGGTCCCCGGAGGCGGCCCGAAACCGCCGTCCGTTGGCAGCGGATGCCGTGATCCGACAGGATCGGCGCAATGCTCGGTCGATGAGTGTCGAGGAGTTGGGGCAGCGTGAGTGTTCGCGACCAGGCGCCGTTCCGAGCCGACCACGTGGGCAGCCTGCTGCGGCCGCCCGAGCTGATGGCCGCCCGCGAGCAGCGGGCCAACGGTGAGATCACGGCGGAGCAGCTGCGCGAGACCGAGGACGCGGCGATCCGCGACGTCGTCCACATGCAGCGCGAGCTGGGGTTGCAGACCGCCACCGATGGGGAGTTCCGCCGGGCCACCTGGCACATGGACTTCATCTACCAGCTCGGCGGGGTGAGCCGGGCCGACGACCAGCTGGTGATCCGGTTCCGCAACGCCCAGGGCGAGATCCAGTTCACCACCGCGGCACTGAAGGTGGACGACCGGATCAGCCTGCGCGAGCCGATCTTCGCGAAGGACTTCACGTTCCTGCGCGAGGTCGTGGACGAGGAGAACAAGGACGGCGCAGGCCTGACCGCCAAGCTGACCATCCCCTCGCCGAGCATGCTGCACTACCGCGGCGGCCGCGCGGCGCTGGACCCGTCGGTCTACCCCGACGAGGAGCAGTTCTGGGCCGACCTCAGCGCGGCATACGCCGCCCAGATCCGGGCGATGGCCGATCTGGGGTGCACCTACCTCCAGCTGGACGACACGAGCCTCGCCTACCTCAACGACCCCGACCAGCGGGCGATGGTGGCGCAGCGCGGCGAGGACGCGGAGCACCAGCACGAGCGGTACATCCGCCAGATCAACGCGGCGCTGGCCGACCGGCCGCCCGGCATGCGGATCACCACGCACCTGTGCCGAGGCAACTACCGTTCCTCGTGGGCCGCCCAGGGCGGTTACGACTTCGTCGCCGAGGCGCTGTTCGGGCAGCTCGGCGTCGACGGCTTCTTCCTCGAGTACGACGACGCGCGGTCCGGGGGGTTCGAGCCGCTGCGCTTCGTCCCGCCGGGAAAGCTCGTCGTCCTCGGCCTGGTGACCACCAAGCAGCCGGGGCTGGAGTCCAAGGATCAGCTCAAGCGCAGGATCGAGGAGGCCAGCCGGTACGTGCCGCTCGAGCAGCTGTGCCTGTCCGGGCAGTGCGGCTTCTCCTCCACCGTCGAGGGGAACGTGCTGACCATCGACGAGGAGAAGGCCAAGATCGAGCTGATCGTCCAGACGGCCGCCGAGGTCTGGGGATGACCTGACCCGGTCGGACGTCCGGCGGGTGGGGCGCGGTGGAGGGGTCGATGGGTGCGGCGCGGGCGTTGCGGGAGGAGGTCGTCGACCTCACGGTCGAGGACTTCCGGATCCAGGACTTCCGGTTCGAACGTGACTCCCGGCTCGGCCGGGACCTGCTGTTCCTGCTGAGCAACAACGACTGGGCCCGGCGGACCAGCGAGAACGTCGACGTCGGCCGCGTGCGGGCGGTCGACACCGAGCTGGTCGTGGACGTCGACCTGAGCTACGTCGCGCACGAGGCCTTCCGCCCGGAGCGGGGGCTGCTGTGGCTGCCGATCCTCGCGCTGCCGGCGATCCACGTGGCCGACCCGGAGCCGCCGCCGTCGTCCGGACGCCGGGGCCGGTGGCGGCGCCAGGCGGGTCCCGGTGCGATCGCGCCCGGGTGGATCACGAGCTTTGAGGTGCGGGACGGCGGTGGCAACCGGGTCACCAAGATCCCGCAGGCGGACGTGCATCACTGCCTCGCGGCAGCGCTGGCCGAGATCCTCTGGCCGCAGCTGCGCCGCCTGGCCGACTCGGCGACCGAGCGGGCCGATCCGCGGGACCAGATCGTGATGCTGGCCACCGCGATCCGGCTGGTGCTGCAGCGGCCGCTGACGCAGGCGCGGCACGACCGCCGGATCGACATGGCGGACGTCGTCCCGACCGTGCTCGACTCCCCGGTGCCGGGCGAGGGCGGGCTGCGCAGGTTCGACGGCCGGGTGACGGCCGCCCGGGAGGCGCTCCTGGAGGTGTTCGAGGCCGACGCCGAGCAGCAGCGGCCGGTCCTGGACTCCCGGGTGATCGAGATCCTGGACGCGCTGGTCGGGACCGTGCTGGTCGTGGTCGCGGCCGAGCGCGGCTCGATGCCGACGTCGTACAGCATCCGAGTGCCCGCCCGCGGCCTGGTCCGGACCAATGCACCGGGTCCGCAGCTGCGCCCGCAGGCCCGGTTGCGGATCGACCTGCTGGCCGCGACGTCGCACGCGGACCGGCTGGTCAGGCTGAACCTGCCGGTCGGGGTGTCCTGGATCCCCGCCTCTGCGGACGCGACCCGTTCCGGCGTCGCCCGGATCGAGGTGCTCTCGCCGCTGCCGTTCGACCAGCTGCGCGCGCTGATCGGCCAGATCACGGCCTCGGCCGGGCCCGGCGCGGCCACCACGTGGGTCGAGCGGCGGCTGGCCGAGCTGGCGATCGACAAGGTGAATGCCTCGCTGCAGAGCCTGCGGTACTACCTGGTTCCCTCCGACGCCGTCCCGGACCCGGACGGCGACCCCACCCAGGCGCTGGCCGAGCGCCTGATCTGGCTGCGTGCGCTGCTGCGGCAGGTCTCGGTCTCCGGCAGCGTGCGCGCGCCCGAGTCGCTGCGCCACCAGGCGCCGGACGCCGGCAAGCGGGAGCTGCAGGCGTTCTGGGACGACGGTCGGTGGCTGCCCCGGCGGCTGGAGCGGGCGTTCCTCGCCAACACGGTGGGCCCGGACGCCGTCCTGCTGCGGGCCGCCGCGATCGAGGACTCCACCCAGCGGGCCGAGCCCACCCGTGCGTCGTTGGACCTCGACGTGGCCGTGACCGACTCCACCGTGCTGGACACCGCCCGCGACACCAACGCGGTCAACCTGCTGCTGCTGGTCGTGGTCACGGGGTTGTTGACGTGGCACGCCGTCGCCCAGCCGCCCGGGCGAGACCTGCAGCAGGACGTGCTGGCGACCGTGCTCACGCTGTTCCCGGCGATCCAGGCCAGCCGGATCGAACGACCCGACGTGACGACCCTGCGCGGCGTCCTCACGCAGCCCGGCTACTGGCTGAGCCTCGCCACCGCCGTGCCGGCGATCCTGCTCGCGGCGGCGCTGACCGTCGTGCCCGAGCCGCAGACGGTGGCCGCGGCGTTGGTGGCGACCGGTGTGCAGGGGCTCCTGCACCTGCTGATCTCGCGGCGAGCCCGGACGCCGGCCGGCGGTACGGCCGCCTCCCGGCCCCGCTTCACGCTGAGCACGCATGCCCCGGACCACGGGCGGTTCGACGTCCTGCGCAGCACGTGGTGCCGGACCCTGACCGCGGACGCCCTGAACCTCGGCCGCCCGGCGCACGCGCACGTCGTGCTGGGACCCACCGGCCCGGGGAGCCTGGCCGAGCTGCTGGTCGCCTCCCAGGGCGGCACGCTGCCGGGGGGTACCGGCC
>JBKPQU010000057.1:0-7683 GCA_046734255.1 Actinomycetota bacterium | reverse complement strand
GCCGGAGGTCGACCGGCCGGACGCGGGTCGCCGGGCGCTCCCGGTCGAGCGCCCACCGGCGGATGAGACGCGGGTCGCCATGCTGGTGAGGCTACGGGATCGCCCCGAACGCCACACGTGTCACACGCCGTCCCCGAGAACCGGGACCGACCGGACACCTCCGGCGCGGCCGAGCTCCACCGAGACCTCCGCCGCCAGCGCCGCGTTGTTCCTGACCAGCGCGATGTTCGCGACCAGGCTGAGGCCCGACGTCAGGTCGTTGATCCGGGCCAGCAGGAACGGGGTGATCTCCGCGCCGGCGACACCCTCCCGGTGCGCCTCCGCGAGCGCCTCGGCGACCCAGGCCTCGACCTGCGCGGCCGGCAGCGCGTCGTCCGCCGGGATCGGGTTGGCGACCAGGACGCCGGCGCCGCCGAGGTCGAGGTGGGCCACGATCACCGCGGCCACCTCGGCCGGGCTGTCCACCCGGTGCTCGAGCGGCAGCCCGCTGGTCGCCGACCAGAACGCGGGGAACTCCGCGGTGCGGTAGCCGACCACCGGCACGCCCTGGGTCTCCAGGACCTCCAGGGTCTTCGGCAGGTCGAGGATCGCCTTGGCTCCCGCGCACACCACGGCGACCGGCGTGCGGCCCAGCTCGACCAGGTCGGCCGAGACGTCGAAGGTCAGCTCGGCACCGCGGTGCACCCCGCCGATGCCGCCGGTGGCGAACACCGCGATCCCGGCGAGGTGCGCCAGGTGCATCGTGGCGGCCACCGTCGTCCCGGCGGTCGCCTTCGCGGCCGACAGCGGGCCGAGGTCACGCCGGGACGCCTTGGCCACGTCGGCCCGGGCCAGCCGCTCCAGCTCCGGCGCCGCCAGGCCGACCCGGACCCGGCCGTCGACCAGCGCCACGGTGGCGGGAACCGCGCCGTGGTCGCGGACGACGCGCTCGACCTCGACCGCCGTGGACAGGTTCTGCGGGTACGGCATCCCGTGGCTGATGATCGTCGACTCCAGAGCGACCACGGGACGCCCGGCCGACAGCGCGTCGGCCACCTCCTCGGCGACGATCAGCCGGCCGGCGCCGTTCGGTGATCCCACGGTCGTGCGGCGGGCGTCAGCCCGCGCTGCCGCCGTCCCGGACGGCGGCCCGGGCGACGGCGAGCATCCGGCCGGCGACCCCGAGCAGGCCGATGCCGACCAGCGCGTGCAGCCCGCCGAAGGCGGCCACATCCGTGCCGAGCTCCGCGAGGACGCTCTGCAGGATCATCAGCGCGACCAGCACCAGCGACAGGATGACCGACGTGCGTCCGGCCCGGGCCACCAGCGCCAGCACGAGGATCACGATCGCGACGATGCCCATCGTGTTGCCGGTGACCCTGTGCGGGTCGAAGGCCGTCTCGCCGGGCGAGCCGACCTGCCTGCCGTCCAGGGAGAACACCCCCAGGCCTGCGAAGAAGATCTGCAGGACGCCGAGCGCAAGAAAGACGACCACCGCCCACAGGTAGGCCTGGAGCGGTCCGCGGCGGGGGGCGGCGGGGGTGCGGGCGGCGGCGCCGTCGGGTGAGGTGCCGGGTCCCTGGGTTGTCCGGGGGTCGGTCATGCCGAGTCCCTCCTCGGTGGGTGAGCAACTCCACGGCGCCATGCTGGCCGTGACTGCCCCGCGCGTCGTCGTACCGGCGGCGGGCCCCCTGCTACCTCCGGCAGCGTACCTGCGGCGCTCCCCCTACTCCGGCGGAGGTAGCCCCGCACCGGGCAGCGCGCGTTCGAGCAGCCGCGTGGACAGGTCGGTGCGCACGCTCTCCGTGCTCGCGACGGTGAGCGAGGCCAGCGCCATCCCGCGGCGGGCCGCGGCGGGGAGATCCTCGCCCCGGAGGAGTCCGGCGAGCGTCCCGGCCACGACCGCGTCGCCGGCACCGGTGACGTCGACCGGGTCGCAGGGCACCAACGGCACCTCGGTCACGCCCGCCTCGCCGGCCACCAGCGCGCTGTCCGCTCCGCGGGTCAGCACCACGTGGGCGGCGCCGGCGGCGTTCAGCCGCCGGGCGAGCGTGCCGTCGTCGCCGCCGACCTCGGCGACCTGCCCTCGGGTGTGCAGCGCCAGCCACGCCAGCGCCTCCGCCCGGTTGCAGAACAGCACGGAGATCCCGCGCAGGTCGGCGGGGAGCCGCACCACCTTGGGCGCGGAGACCGCGTCCACCGCCACCCGCACGCCGTCCGCCCGGGCACGGCGCAGCGCATGGGCCAGCACGCCCGCCCGCAGGTTCGTGTCCAGGACGAGCCAGCCGCCGGAACCGGGCCAGGCCGCGTCGAGGTCCGCCTCGCGGATCTCGTCCAGCACGTCCATCGCGGCCACACCGATCACCAGCTCGTGGCCGGGGTCGAGGACGGCGACGTACTGCGCGGTCTGCGCCCCCGGCACGACCCGCACCCCGCTCACCGCGACGCCGGCGGCCTCCAGCCCGGCGCGCACCGCCTGCCCGCCGGGGTCGTCCCCCACCGCCGTGACGAGAGCGACCGGCACCCCGAGGCGGGCCAGGTTCTCCGCCACGTTGCGGGCCACGCCGCCGAGGCAGTCCGCGGCCCGGGCGGGGTTGGACGTCGCGGGCACCGCCGGGGCGAGCAGCTGCAGCTTGCGATCGACCACCGCTCCGCCCACGCAGGTCACGAGGACCGCGGGCGGACCACTCACGCCTCGACGACCAGAGGGATGATCATCGGACGGCGGCGGTAGGACTCGTTCACCCACCGTCCGACCACGCGCCGGACCAGCTGCTGCAGCTGGTAGGTGTCGACCACGCCCTCGGCGGCGGCGGCCGCGAGCGCGTCGGCGATCCGCGGCCGGACCTGGTCGAAGACCGACTCGTCCTCGGCGAAGCCGCGGGCGTGGATCTCCGGCCCGGCGATCACCTTGCCGCTGCCGGAGTCCACGACGACGACGATCGAGATGAAGCCCTCCTCACCGAGCAGCCGACGGTCCTTCAGGTCGACCTCGGTGATCTCGCCGACCGAGGAGCCGTCGACGTAGACGTAGCCGCACTCCACGGCCCCGGTCACCTTTGCGACACCCCCGACGAGGTCGACCACCATGCCGTCCTCGGCGACGACGGCCCGCTCGCGTGGGACGCCGGTGCTGACCGCCAGGCCGGCGTTGGCGACCATGTGGCGGATCTCGCCGTGCACCGGCACGACGTTGCGCGGCCGGACGATGTTGTAGGCGAACATCAGCTCCCCGGCGCTGGCGTGGCCGGAGACGTGCACCCGGGCGTTGCCCTGGTGGATGACCCGGGCACCGACCCGGGTGAGGCCGTTGATCACCCGGTAGACCGCGTTCTCGTTCCCCGGGATCAGCGAGGAGGCGAGGATCACCGTGTCCCCGGGGCCGACCCTGATCCGGTGGTCGCGGTTGGCCATCCGGGACAGCGCCGCCATCGGCTCACCCTGCGAGCCGGTGCACATGAGCACGACCCGGTCGTCCGGCAGCTCCTCCACCGCCTTGGCGTCGACCAGGACGCCCTCGGGCGCGGTCAGGTAGCCGAGCTCCATCGCCACCGTCATGTTGCGCACCATCGAGCGCCCGACCAGCGCGACCTGGCGGCCGTGCGCCTGGGCGGCGTCCAGCACCTGCTGCACGCGGTGGACGTGCGAGGCGAACGCGGCGACGATGATCCGCCGCTCCGCCTGGGCGAACACCGCGTCGAGCACCGGTGTGATCTCCCGCTCGGAGGTGGTGAAGCCGGGTACCTCGGCGTTGGTGGAGTCGGCCAGCATGAGATCCACGCCCGCCTCGCCGAGCCGGGCGAAGGCCCGCAGGTCGGTGATCCGGCCGTCCAGCGGAAGCTGGTCCATCTTGAAATCGCCGGTGTGCAGCACGGTGCCGGCCGCCGTGCGGACGGCGACCGCCAGCGAGTCCGGGATCGAGTGGTTCACGGCGACGAACTCGCACTGGAACGGCCCGAACCGCTCGACCTGGTTCTCCCGGACGGTCAGCGTCAACGGCGTGATGCGGTGCTCGACCAGCTTGGCCTCGACCAGCGCGAGCGTGAGCTGCGAACCGATCAGCGGCAGGTCCTCCCGCAGCCGGAGCAGGTAGGGGACGGCGCCGATGTGATCCTCGTGCCCGTGCGTGAGCACGATCGCGACGACGTCGCCGAGCCTGTCCTCGATGTAGGAGAAGTCGGGGAGGATCAGGTCGACGCCCGGCTGGTGGTCCTCGGGGAACAGGACGCCGCAGTCGATCACCAGCAGCTTGCCGGCGTGCTCGAGCACCATCATGTTGCGGCCGACCTCGCCCAGCCCGCCGAGCGCGACGACGCGCAGCCCACCCTCCGGGAGCGGCGGCGGGGGGCCGAGCTCCGGGTGCGGATGACTCACAGCAGGTCCGCCTGCTCCAGGTCGGCGCGCAAGACCTCGACCTGCTCGGCGGTGGCCTCGACCAGCGGCAGCCGCACCGCTCGGTGGGCCAGGACGCCGGTCAGCTGCAGGGCGGCCTTGGCCATGATCGCGCCCTGGGTGCGCGTCATGATCCCGCGTACGGCGGGCAGCAGCCGGCGGTGGATGCCCAAGGCGGTGCGCAGGTCACCGGCGTCGGTCGCTGTGACCATCTCGGCGTACCGTTCGCTGGCCACGTGGCCCACCACGCTGACCACGCCGCTGCCGCCGTGGGTCAGCCAGGCGAGGTTCAGCTCGTCGGCGCCCGAGTAGAACGCGAGGTCGGTGCGGGCCATCACCCACGAGCCCTCGTACAGGTCGTTCTTGGCGTCCTTCACCGCGACGATCCGGTCGTGGTCGGCGAGCTGCACCAGCGTCTCGGTGGCGATCGGGACGCCCGTCCGCCCGGGGATGTCGTAGAGGATCACCGGCAGGCCGGTGGAGTCGGCGACGGCGGTGAAGTGCGCGAGCAGGCCGGACTGCGGCGGCTTGTTGTAGTAGGGGGTGACCACGAGCACGCCGTGCGCGCCCGCCTTCTCCGCCGCCCTGGTCAGCTCGATGGTGTGGTGGGTGTCGCTGCTCCCCACGCCGGCGACGACCCTGGCACGCCCGCCAACGGCCTCCAGGACGGCGCGCAGCAGCGCGTCCTTCTCCTCGTCGGTGGTGGTCGGGGACTCCCCCGTCGTCCCGCTGATCACCAGGCCGTCGTTGCCGGCGTCGACCAGGTGGCCGGCCAACCGCTGCGCGGCGTCCAGATCGAGCCCGCCGTCGCGGTCGAACGGGGTGATCATCGCGGTCAGGACCGCCCCGAACGGGCGCTTCGTGGGGGGTTCGGGCATGGCCCAAAAACTACCCCCACCCGGCCGTTCCTGTGCCCACGGCGTGACACCGCGGGCTTCCTGTCCGCACGGTGTGACACCGTGGGCAACGCGGATGACGTCTGCCGGGAGAGGATCTCAAGATCACCGGGAGACATGAATGAATCCCGGGGCTGTCCGCTCGGGGGTCCGGGCAGCACCGGGATTCGATGGTCCTATCGGCCCGACCCCGAGCGGTGTTACAAACCCCCTCGGCGGATCGAATGTGATCTGGGTCACACCAGCTAGGGCGCGACCCGGCCGTTGGCCTCGAAGGCGGCGTGGGTGAGCGGCATCAGCCGGGCCCATTCCCGCTCCATCGGCTCGGCGCACATCTCGATCTCGCGCTGCGGGAACGAGGGGAACCGGGAGTCCTCGCGGGCCGTCCGCAGGCTGAGGAAGTTCATCAGCGAGCGTGCGTTGAGCGTGACGTACATCGAGGAGTAGATGGTCAGCGGCAGGACGATCCGGGCCACCTCGCGAGCGACGCCGGCCTCGAGCATGCGCTGGTAGGCGGCGTACGCCTGCTCGCAGGCCCGCCTGGTCTCGGCCTCGACGACCTCGTGCTGCCGGGCGGTGCCGTCGACGAACTCGTAGTGCCCGGGCTTGCCGATCTGGACCAGCTTGCGTTCCGGGCCGGGGACGTAGAACACCGGACGCAACTCGCGGTACCGGCCGCTCTCCTCGTTGTAGGAGGCGATCCGGTGCCGCTGGAACTCACGGAACACGAAGATCGGCGCCTGGACGTAGAACGTCATGGAGTTGTGCTCGAAGGGGCTGCCGTGCCGGGCGCGCATCAGGTAGTTGATCAGGCCGCGGGAGCGCGACGGGTCGGCGTCCAGCGCCTCGAGGCTCTGCTCCCCCTGGGTGGAGACGCGCGCGGCGAAGAGCACGTCGGCGTCCCGCGCGGCGGACCGGACGAGTTCCACGGTGACGTCGGAGCGGAACTGCGGCTCGGCGACCTCCGCCGGCCGCACGACCGCGAGCGTGTCCTCGGCGGCGCTGATCGGCGTGCCGACTGCCTGCGTCATGCCCTCTGTCATGCCCGGCACGCTACTCGGGCCCACCGACGATCGGGCCTGCACCGCGCGGAGCGGCCGCCCGCGAGTCCGACGCCGGAGCCGGGTCACCGGCGGGTCAGCGGAGGGTCAGCGGAGGGTCAGCCGGACGCCGTCCGGTGCGGCGACGAAGCGGACGTCGGCCAGCGTGGCCACGACCGCGTCGGCGTCGAGGTCGCCGGTGGGGTGAGTGGTGCGGACCGAGAGCGTCGCGCAGCCGGCCGCCCGGGCCGAGACCAGGCCGGCCGGCGCGTCCTCCACGGCCAGGCACCGGTTTGGCGGCACGCCGAGGCGCCTGGCCGCCAGCAGGTACGGCGCCGGGTCGGGCTTGCCGAGCGGGACGTCGCTGGCGGTGACCAGCACCGCCGGAGCGGGGACGCCGGCCGCGTTGATCCGGGCCCGGGCCAGCCGCACGCTGCACGACGTCACGATCGCCGCCCGATGCCGCGGCACCGCGGACAGCGCCTCGCCGGCCCCGGGCAGCAGCGTGATGCCGGCGGCGTCGGCGATCTCCATGGCCTCCATCCGCACGCTCTCCGCGTGCACCTCATCCGCCGGCAGCAGCCCGGCGAGGATCTGCCCCGTGGGGATCCCGTGGTGGCCGGCCAGCCGCTGACGGTCGATGCCGCGGCCGTCCGCCCAGGCCAGCCAGACCCGTTCGACCGAGGCCGTCGAGTCGACCAGCGTGCCGTCCAGGTCGAACAGGACGGCGTCGAAACGCCGTCCGGCCAAGCCGTTCACGCTGCCGTTGATGTCGGAGGTGCCCACCCCCACGACCCTACGGGCGGGTTCATTCCGCCCCGCACGATGGGCCAGACTGTCGGCGACGCTGCGGCCAGGCTGGACGGAGGGTGACGCTGAGCGATCCGGCCCGGGCCGCGGTATGGCGGCAGGGACTCTCGGTTGCCGCCGCCGTCGCGGCCTACGGAGTCTCGTTCGGGGCCCTGTCGGTGGCCGCGGGGCTGAGCATCGCCCAGACCTGCGCGCTCTCCGTGCTCATGTTCACCGGCGGCTCGCAGTTCGCGTTGATCGGCGTTGTCGGCGCAGGTGGCAGCGGGACCGCCGCCGTGGGCACCGCCGGGCTGCTGGGCGTCCGCAATGCGTTCTACGGGCTGCAGGTCGCGCCGATGCTCGGCGTGCGCGGGCCCCGGCGGTTGTTCGCCGTCCAGGGGACCATCGACGAGTCCACGGCCGTCGGGACGGCGCAGCTGGTCACCTCGCCGAGCCGGCCCGAACTGGCCCGGCTCGGCTTCTGGGTGACGGCGGGCGCGGTGTTCGCGCTGTGGAACCTCTGTCTCTTATACACATCTGACGCTGCCGACGAGTAAGCCTAAGTGTAGTTGTCGGTGGTGGGGGGT
>JBKPQU010000056.1:0-4274 GCA_046734255.1 Actinomycetota bacterium | reverse complement strand
GTCCAGGTGCTCGGCCTGACCTCCGTGCCGAACGCCGGTGACACCTTCCTGGTGGCGCCCGACGACCGCACGGCCCGGCAGATCGCGGAGAAGCGCGAGGCGATCGAGCGCAACGCCGCCCTGGCGAAGGCGCGCAAGCGGATCAGCCTGGAGGACTTCACCAAGGCGCTGGAACAGGGCAAGGTGCAGACCCTGAACCTGATCCTCAAGGGCGACGTCTCCGGTTCGGTGGAGGCCCTCGAGGACGCACTGCTGAAGATCGACGTCGGGGAGGAGGTCGCCCTGCGGGTGATCCACCGAGGTGTCGGTGCGATCACGCAGAACGACGTCAACCTGGCCACCGTGGACAACGCCATCATCATCGGCTTCAACGTCCGCCCGGCGGAGCGGGTGGGCGAGATCGCCGAGCGGGAGGGCGTCGACGTCCGGTTCTACTCGGTGATCTACGCGGCGATCGAGGACGTCGAGAACGCGCTGCGCGGCATGCTCAAGCCGGAGTACGAGGAGGTGCAGCTCGGCACCGCCGAGATCCGCGAGGTGTTCCGCTCCAGCCGGTTCGGCAACATCGCCGGTTGCCTGGTGCGCTCCGGGGAGATCCGGCGCAACGCCAAGGCCCGGCTCCTGCGGGACGGCGTCGTGGTGGCCGACAACCTGGCGATCGAGTCGCTGCGTCGGTTCAAGGACGACATCACCGAGGTCCGCGAGGGCTACGAGTGCGGTATCGGGCTCGGATCCTTCAACGACATCAAGGTCGAGGACGTGATCGAGACCTTCGAGATGCGCGAGAAGCCCCGCGCCTGACCCCCATCCGGCCCCGCCCCACGCGGGCGGGGCCGGCTCGGGGAGGCCGGGCGGACACCCGTACGACGATTCGTGAGACGGGCCAACCGCCATGTACGTGGGATCCCTGCGACTGGACCTCCTGCTCGGCGACATCCACTCGCTGAAGCAGAAGCGGTCGGTGCTGCGGCCGATCGTCGCCGAGCTGCGCCGCCGCTTCGAGGTCAACGCCGCCGAGACCGGCCACCTGGATCTGCACCGGCGCGCGGAGGTGGGAGTGTGTCTGGTGGCCGCGGATCACCGGCATTGCGCGGAGGTGCTGCAGGCCTGCGAGCGGCTCGTGGCCGCTCGCCCGGAGGTGGACCTGCTGGCGGCCAGGCAACGGATCTGGGACGAGTTGGACGAGTGAGACAGGCAGGTAGCACGCCATGACCGACACCGCCCGCGCCCGCAAGCTGGCCGACCGGATCCGCGAGATCGTGGCCGAAGCGCTGGAGAAGCGGGTCAAGGACCCGCGGCTGGGCTTCGTCACCGTGACCGACACGCGGGTCACGGGCGACCTGCAGCACGCGACCGTCTTCTACACGGTCTTCGGGGACGCCGACGAGATAGCCGCCTCGGCCGCCGCGCTGGAGAGCGCGAAGGGGATCCTGCGTTCCGAGGTCGGTCGGCGCACCGGAGTGCGGCTGACCCCGACGTTGGAGTTCGTCGCGGACGCCATACCGGGGAACGCGGCGCACATCGAGGACCTGCTGCGCACCGCCGCCGCCCGCGACGCCGATGTCGCGGCCGCCGCCGCCGGCGCGAGCTACGCCGGCGACCCCGACCCCTACCGCCATCCCGACGACGGCGAGCAGGACGAGGCGGCCGACGGCGGGCTTGCCGAGGATCACCGGCCCGGACCGGGGTGAGCCCGTCGCCCGAGCGCTCCGGGCTGGTGGTCGTCGACAAGCCCGCGGGCCGCACCTCCCATGACGTCGTGGCGCGGATCCGTGCGCTCGCCGGCACCCGCAGGGTGGGGCACGCCGGAACCCTGGACCCGATGGCCACCGGCGTCCTGCTGCTCGGCGTGGGGCAGGCGACCCGGCTGCTGACCTACCTCGTCGGCGCCGACAAGGCCTACCTGGCGACGATCCGGCTCGGCGTGCGCACGATCACCGACGACGCCGAGGGTTCCGTGGTGGCCCGCCGGGACGCCGCGGGGCTGGCGCTCTCCCGCGTCGAGGAAGCGATGCAGCCCTTCCGCGGCGAGTTCGAGCAGGTGCCCAGCGCGGTGAGCGCGATCAAGGTCGGCGGCCGCCGCGCCTATGCCCGGGTGCGCGCGGGCGAGGAGGTGGCGCTGACCCCGCGCCGGGTGCAGGTGCACTCCTTCCAGGCTCTCGATGCGCGCGCGGGGCAGGAGGAGGGTTCGGGCGTCCTGGACCTCGACGTCGTGGTCGAGTGCTCGTCCGGCACGTACGTGCGCGCGCTCGCGCGCGATCTCGGCGAGGCGCTCGGCGTCGGGGGCCACCTGACCTCCCTCCGCCGTACCCGGGTCGGCCTCTACACGCTGGACGCCGCCCGCACGCTGGACCAGCTGGCCGCCTCCTTCGAGGTGCAACCGCTGGGGGAGGCGGCCCGGCAGGTGTTCCCGTCCTGGGTGCTGGACGCGGACGCCGCGCGCAGGCTCTCCCACGGTCAGCGGTTGCCCGCGCCCCCGCTGCTCCGCGAGGCCGGCGGGCCGGTCGCCGCGTTCGGCCCGGACGGCGGGCTGGTCGCCCTGGTGGTCAGGGAGGGACCGACGGCACGCGCAGTCTTCGTCGTCGGTGCGCGATGAGGCGCTGAGCCATTGCGGTCCGTCCGGGTAGCTGGCTGTCACCGGGCACGCATGGCCCGTCACAACGGCAGCGCTCGCTCGCTTATGGGATTACCGTGCTTTCACCGGACCCGCCCGGGTCGCAGCTGCGTCGGTGGTCGGGAAGGGGCTCGAGCAGATGGATCACCGTCTGGCGGAGGGGCCGTGGCCGCCGGACCGGAACGCCGGCCTGGAGGTCGGCGACGCGCACGCGCGCGATGAGCTGATCGAGGCCACCGAGCGCCTGCGCACCGAGATCGCCCGGTCCTCGCTTCCCTTCGATCTCGCCGGTGCCGCCCAGCTCCGCGAGGAGCGGGAGTTGCTGCTGCACCGGCTCGACGGCTACGTGCTGCCCCGGCTGCGCCGGATGGACGCCCCGATGCTCGTGGTGATCGGCGGCTCGACCGGGGCGGGCAAGTCGACGCTGACCAACTCCCTGGTCGGCGTCCCGGTCAGCCCGGCCGGTGTGCTCCGCCCGACGACCCGCTCGCCGGTGCTCGTCCACCACCCGGCCGACGGCGGGTTGTTCATGTCCCGGCGGATCCTGCCAGGCCTGGTGCGGATCCCGGCGACCGGCGGCCCGGCCGCCGGCGTCGGCGGTCAGGCGATGGACGGGGTCCGCACGGCGGATCCGCACTCCCTGCGTGTGGTTGCGCACCGCTCGGTCGCACCCGGCCTGGCGATCATCGACTCGCCGGACCTGGACTCGCTGGTCGAGGAGAACCGGACGCTCGCGCAGCTGCTGTTCGGCGCCGCCGACCTCTGGCTGTTCGTCACCACCGGCACGGAGTACGCCGACGCTGTGCCCTGGGCGTTGCTCGGCGAGGCCGTGGACCGCCGGGTCTCGGTCGCCGTGGTCCTGGACCGGATGCGCGAGTCCGAGGTGGCCGCCGTCCGCGTGCACTTCGCCACGATGCTGCGGGACCGCGGGCTGGCCTCGGCGCCGCTGTTCGTGATCCCGGAGACCACGCTGGTGGACGGCATGCTGCCGCCACGGGCGACCGCGTCGCTCGCTCGCTGGCTGCGCGAGCAGGCAGGCGACCCGGAGGTGCGCGGCGGGCACATCAGCCGGGGTGTGGTCGGCGCGCTGGACCAGGTGCGGCGCAGGGTGCGCGCGCTGGCCGACGCCGCTGCGGACCAGGCGGTGGCGGACCGGCTGCTGCGCGCCGATCTGAACGCGTACCTGGACGACGCGCGGGCCGAGATCGAGCAAGGGATCGCCGACGGCTCGGTGGTGGACGAGAGGGTGCAGGGGGCATGGCAGGCGGTGCGCGACCTGCCGGAGGCCACCGCCGGGACCAGCCGGTCGCGGTGGCGGCTCGGCAACCACCCGCGGGCCGGCTCCGAGCGCTACCTCGCGGTCGGCGAGACGCTGGTGTTCGCGGTGATGGAGCTGGTCCGGTCGCGGGTGGAGGAGGCGCTCGGCCGGATGATCGGGCACCGGCAGGGGCACCCCGTGATCGATGACGGGCTGGTCGGCCACCCCGAGCTCACCCACCTGCCGGCGGACTTCACCGCCCGTTTCGGCGCGTCGCTGCGCGACTGGCAGGCGGGCGTGCACGAACGGGTCCATCCGCGACCGGGGCGCTGGCGGACGTCGGCCGCCGGGGACCCGTCGGTGGCGGCGATCACCACCCTCGCCGTGGGCGCGGGTGAGCAG
>JBKPQU010000055.1:0-3906 GCA_046734255.1 Actinomycetota bacterium | reverse complement strand
GCACATAGATGATCATCAGGATGCCGACCGCGGCGATCGTGATGTCCTGGCCGGTGGTGCCCTCCACCCCGAGCAGCAGGTTCACCAGCCCGCCGGCCCCGGCCATCTGGGCCAGCAGGTAGAACAGGCTGACGCACAGTGTGGAGATCGCCGCTGCGGTCCGCACCGGACCCTGGCGCAACCGGAAGCTGAGGACGTCGGCCATCGTGAACCGGCCGGTGTTGCGCAGTAGTTCGGCGACCAGCAACAGAGCCACCAGCCATGCGACCAGGAAGCCGATCGAGTACAGGAACCCGTCATACCCCTGCAGGGCTATCGCGCCGGCGATGCCGAGGAAACTCGCCGCGGAAAGGTAGTCCCCGGACAGCGCGATCCCGTTCTGACGCCCGCTGAACGCGCGCCCGGCGGCGTAGTACTCGGTGGCGGTGCGGTTCTGCCTCGCGGCCCTCATGACGATCACCAGGGTGATCACCACGAAGATCGCGAAGATGGTGATGTTGACCGCCGGCTTTCCGACCGTGGTGGTGGCGGCATGCAGCGTGATGGTCGTCCTCATCGCAGCTCACCGCTCTCCATCTGCTCCCGAAGGCGCTCGGCGGTCGGGTCGAACTCCTTGTCGGCCCACCGGGCGTAGATCATCGTGATCGCGAAGGTGGAGGCGAACTGGCCCAGACCGAACAGCAGGCCGACGTTGATGTTGCCGAAGACCTTCGTGCTCATGAACCCCGGCGCGTAGGCGGCGAGCAGCACGTAGAGGAAGTACCAGGCCAGGAACAGCGCGGTCATCGGGAACACGAAGCGCCGGAAGCGGCGCCGCAGCTCGCCGAACTCGGTGCTCGCCTGCACCTGTTCGTAGGCGGTAGGTGAGCCGCCGGAGCGGGTCGGTTGGGCCATGGACACGGTGACCTCCCGGAGGGCTGACCGTTCTGGCAAACGATTGTGTGAACGATTGTCAGAATCGTGTGGCCCAGTATCGGGGACAACAAGGGTGTCCGCTTCCGGAGATCGCCTTCGCTGCGGTGACCCGCCCGTCACTCCCGCCCGGGCTGAGGCTCGCGGGTCGAGCGGACCAGCCGGTCGCGCAGGTCGCGGGTGTGCCGGCGGCTGACCCGCAGGATCCGCTCGCCCAGCCGGACGGTCCAGCGCCCGGAGTCGACGGTGACCTCGTCCACGTGCGGCAGCGCGACCAGCGTGCTCCGGTGGATCCGGACGAAGCCGGCCCCGGCCCAGCGCTCCTCCAGCGTGGTCAGCGGGATCCGGACCAGGTGGCTGCCGGTGGCGGTGTGCAGCCGGGCGTAGTCCCCCTGCGCCTGCACGTAGCGCACCTGGGAGCGCTGGACGAAGCGGGTCACCCCGCCGAGCTCGACGGTGATCGTCTCGTCCCCGTCGTCGTCCTCGCCCTCGGCCGACGGCTCCGGCGGCGGTCCCGGCGGCCGCTCCGACGGCCGCTCCGGCGACTCGGTGGTCTCGACGACCCGCCGGACCGCCTCGGCCAGCCGCGTCGCCCGCACCGGCTTCAGGACGTAGTCGGTCGCCCGCAGGCCGGTGGCGTCCACGGTGCGCGCGTCGGTGGTCAGGAACACCAGTTGCGGGCGCCGGGCGCAGCGGTCCAGGCCCCGGGCCAGGTCAGGCCCGGCCAGCCCGGACGTCGTGACGTCGCAGAAGACCACGTCGACCGGCTCGTCGTCGAGCACCCGGAGGGCCTCCGGGCCGCTGCACGCAGTCCGGATCGGGCCGATCCGCGGGTCCCGGCCGAGCAGCCCCGCGAGCTCGGTCAGGGCCAGAGCCTCCTCGTCCACGACGAGGGCTCGCAGTGGCGGGCCCGGGGGCGGCGACGCACCGGCCATGTCTCGGAGGGTACGACGGCGACCACGGTGGGTGCGAGCCTCGTCCGGCGTGCCCCGGCGTGCCCCGGCGTGCCCCGGCGTGCCCCGGCGTGCCCCGGCGTGCCGCGGCGTGCCGCCCGGGACTCCGGTCGGGGTCTTGGCCTCCGTGATCGCGTGAGCCACGATGTGCCCATCGCGGCAGCCGAGACTGGGAGGTCAGCATGCCCGCCGACACCGAAGGCCGGCTCGCCTGGGACAGCGGCGAGACCTGGTACCGCATCGTCGGGGACCTCGAGCCGGACGGCGGCCCGGCGCCGCTGGTGATCCTGCACGGTGGGCCCGGCGCCGCGCACGATTACTGCGAGCCGATCGCCGACCTGATCGCCCCGACCGGTCGCGCCTGCGTGCTGTACGACCAGCTGGGTTGCGGGAAGAGCCAGCACCTGCCGGAGGCGCCGGCCGACTTCTGGACCCCGGAGCTCTTCAAGGCCGAGCTGCGCGCCGTGCTCAGGCACCTCGGCATCGCCGGCCGGTACGCCGTCATCGGTCAGTCCTGGGGCGGGATGCTCGGGATGGAGCACGCCCTGGACCAGCCCACAGGCCTTCGGGCCCTCGTGGTCGCGGACTCGCCGGCAAGCATCCCCCTGTGGGTGGAGGAGGCCAACCGGCTGCGCTCCCTGCTGCCGGCCGAGGTGGAGGAGACGCTGCGCAAGCACGAGGAGGCGGAGACCACGTCCGACCCCGAGTACGTGGCGGCGGAGCAGGTCTTCTACGACCGGCATGTCTGCCGGGTGCCGATGCCGGACTGCGTGCGGCGCAGCTTCGCGCAGATCGACGAGGAACCGACGGTCTACCACACGATGAACGGGCCGAGCGAGTTCCACGTCGTCGGCTCGCTCAAGGACTGGGACATCACCGACCGGTTGCACACCATCGACGTCCCGACGCTGCTGATCTCCGGTGCGCACGACGAGGCGACCCCGCGCATCCTCGGCGAGATCGCGCAGAGGATCCCGGGCGCCCGCTGGGAGCTGTTCGAGTGGTCCAGCCACATGCCGCACGTCGAGGAGCCGGCCCGCTTCCGGGACGTCGTCGCCGCCTTCCTCGGCGAGGTCGACGCCGCCACCTGATCAGGGCTGGACGGACGGAGCGGCGACCCGACGGAGTTCGGGCGGGGGGAGCGGGTGGTGGCAGGCGACCCGCCGTCCGGGGGTTAGCTCGGTGAGCACCGGGTTGTCGGTGAGGCAGATCTCGGTGGCGTAGCGGCAGCGCGGGTGGAAGGGGCAGCCGCTGGGCTTCTCGATCGGGCTGGGGACGTCGCCCGCGAGCACGATCCGCTCGGGGCGGCCCGTGCCCTGGCCGTCGTCGATCTCCGGGACGGCGGACAGCAACGCCTGGGTGTAGGGGTGCTGGGGCGCGCCGTAGACGGCCTCCGCGGGCCCGAGCTCGACCAGCTCGCCGAGGTACATGACCCCGATCCGGTCCGAGACGTGCCGGACGACGCCCAGATCGTGGGCCACGAAGACGTAGGTCAGGCCGAGGGTGTCCTGCAGGTCGAGGAACAGGTTGAGCACCTGCGCCTGGATCGAGACGTCGAGGGCGGAGACCGGCTCGTCGGCGACCACCAGCTGGGGGTTCAGTGCCAGCGCCCGCGCGATCCCGATCCGCTGCCGCTGGCCGCCGGAGAACTCGTGCGGGTAACGCTGCGCGTGGTCCGCTTCCAGCCCCACGACCTCGAGCAGGTCTCGCACGCGACGGCGGATCCCCGCCTCGTCGGCGATCCGGTGCACCCGCAGCGGTTCCGAGATGATCTCGCCGGCCCGCCGTCGTGGGTTGAGCGAGGCGTACGGGTCCTGGAAGACCATCTGCATCTGCCGCCGGTAGGGCCGCAGCGCGCGCCGGGACAGCCCGGTCAGGTCGTGGCCGCCGAACAGCACCCGCCCGGAGGTGAGGCCGAGCAGCCGAACCAGGCACCGGCCGAACGTGGACTTGCCGCATCCGGACTCACCGACCAGCCCGAGGGTCTCCCCGGCGACGACGTCCAGGCTGATGCCGTCGACGGCGTGCACCACCTGAGGCC
>JBKPQU010000054.1:0-3403 GCA_046734255.1 Actinomycetota bacterium | reverse complement strand
GTCAGGTGCCGGAGGCCCAGGTGCTGAACGGCATGTCCCAGGCGGTGTAGCCGTTGCCCCACTCCAGGGAACGGGGGCTGTGGCGGTAGATCACCACGTCGCCGACCTTGGAGTGCTTGAAGAGCCAGAGCGCGTTGGCCGTGCTCATCCCGGTGCAGCCGTGGCTGACGTTGCTGTGCCCCTGGGCGTAGACCGACCACGGGGCCGCGTGGAGGAACTCCCCGCTCCAGGTCAGCCGCATCGCGTACTTGACCACGACGTTGTAGTAGTTCGGGTCCGTGGGGTCGGTGCCGGTCGTGGCGGCGTCCATGCGGCGGGACGTCTCCCGCGTGATGATCACCTTGATCCCGTTCCGCGTCTCGTAGCCCCGCTTGCCGGTGGTCACGGGGATCGTCCTGATCACTTTGCCGTTGCGCCGCACAGTCAGGGTGTGCGCGGCGACGTCCACAGTGCTGATCATCGCGTCGCCGATCTCGAAGTCACTGGACGTCGAGGACGTGCCCCACACGCCCTTGGCGGCCTCCACTCCGGTCAGCCGGGCGACCACGGAGACCTTGGCGCCGGACGGCCAGTAGTCCCGCGGCCGCCACTGCACCTCGGTCTTGGACTGCCAGCGCCACGCCCCCTCGACCGTGGGCTTCGAGGTCACCGACAGGGCCTCCTCGACCGCCTCCCGATTGGTCACCGACCGGTCGAAGTGGACGATCACCGGCATCCCGACGCCGACCGTCCACCCGTCCCCGGGCTGGATACTGGCCTTGATCCGCTTCTTCGGGCTGAGCGTGGAGAACGTCGACGTCGTCGACGAGACCTGCCCGTCGGTGCCGCTGGCGGTGGCGACGAGCGTGTACTGGCGGCCGGAGCCCAGCGGCTGGGTGAGCTGCCAGGACGACGCGTCCTCCGACATCTCGCCGTTCAGCGGCTGGCGGCCGACGCTGCTCAGCTGCACCGACGTCAGCCGGCCACCGGTGACCCGCACGGTCACCCGCTTGTCCAGGCGGACGGCGGCAGCGCCGGTCACCGGGTCGACGAAGATCTGCGCGGCAGGCGCCCTCGACACGGTCGGGCTGGCGCCGGCCTTCACATCCGCCGGATGCGAGGTGCACCCCGCCGGCCCCAGCGCGGTGACAGCCGCGACGGCCAGGACCCGGGTGAGTGATCCCCTTCTCAACCAACCCCCCATGGGCATCAACCTAGACCTCGATCACGCATCCTCGACGACGTCGTCGGGTATGCCACGACGAGTCGAACCGATATGCCGGGATCGCCGATCTAGTGCGCGTGCTCCCCCCGGTAGAACTCGAAGACCCAGCCCACGAGGGAGAAGGCGCCCAATCCCACGGCGATCGGCAGGATCCACCAGCCCACCGCCAGCGACAGGAACGCCAGGGCAGCGGAGAACGCCAGTGGGAGCGGCCACCAGGAGTAGGGGGCGAACTCCCCCAGCTCTCCCGCGCCGTCGGCGATCTCCCCCTCGGGGTCGTCCTCGGGGCGGGGGTCGATCCGCCGCCCGGTGATGACGAGGTAGAAGCCGATCAGCAGGGCCAGCCCGGCGGTGAGGAACAGCGCGGTGGTGCCGACCGGCTCGTTCCAGTCGGTGATCAAGCCGTAGGCGATGCCGATCGGGGCGAAGAAGAACATCCCCGACATGAACAGCCACGCTTCGACTTTCACGCCTCCCCCTCACCGCGAGGACTGCGGTCGCCGATGTCCGGCGGGCCCAGCGCCGTCTCCAGCATCCCGGGGTCCGGGTGGGCGGTCTCCGCCTCGGCGACCTCCGGGTGATGCAGGTCGAACGCCGGCCGCTCCGAGCGGATCCGGGGCATCGACGTGAAGTTGTGCCGCGGAGGCGGGCAGGACGTCGCCCACTCCAGCGACCCGCCGTAGCCCCAAGGGTCGTCCACGGTCACCCGCGGGTTCTTCCGGGACACGTAGACGTTCACCAGGAAGATCATCATCGAGATGGCGAGGAGGAACGCACCGGCCGTGGAGATCTGGTTGTAGAGCGTGAACCCGTCCTCGGGCAGGTAGTCCGCGTACCGGCGGGGCATGCCCTCGACGCCGAGCCAGTGCTGGATCAGGAAGGTCACCTGGAAGCCGATGAACGTCGTCCAGAAGTGCCACTTGCCCAGGGTCTCGCCGAGCATCCGGCCGGTGAGCTTCGGCCACCAGAAGTAGAAACCTCCGAACATCGCGAACACGACCGTTCCGAACAGCACGTAGTGGAAGTGCGCGACGACGAAGTAGCTGTCCGAGACGGGGAAGTCCAGCGGGGGCGCGGCCAGGATGATCCCGGTCAGCCCGCCGAACAGGAAGGTGACGAGGAACCCGATCGCCCACAGCATCGGTGTCTCGAAGGTCAGCGACCCTCGGACCATCGTTCCGACCCAATTGAAGAACTTCACCCCGGTGGGCACGGCGATCAGCATGGTCATGAAGGCGAAGAACGGGAGCGCCACCTGGCCGGTGACGTACATGTGGTGGGCCCACACCGCCACCGACAGCCCGGCGATCGAGATCGTGGCGAAGACCAGCGTCTTGTAGCCGAAGATCGGCTTGCGGCTGAACACCGGGATGATCTCGGTGATGATCCCGAAGAACGGCAACGCCAGGATGTAGACCTCGGGATGGCCGAAGAACCAGAACAGGTGCTGCCAGAGGATCGGCCCACCGGCGGCCGGCTCGAAGACCTTGGCCTGCAGCTCCCGATCGGCGCCAAGCGCGAGCAGCGCCGCGGCCAGCGGGGGGAACGCCATCAGCACGAGAACGCTGGTGATCAGCGTGTTCCAGCTGAAGATCGGCATCCGGAACATCGTCATGCCCGGCGCGCGCATGCAGAGGATCGTGGTGATGAAGTTGACCGCGCCGAGGATCGTCCCGAAACCGGCCAGCGCCAGGCCGAAGATGCCCATGCTGGGTCCCACGCCTGGGGAGTAGGTGTCGTCGGACAGCGGCGAGTACATGAACCAGCCGAAGGCGGCCGCGCCCATCGGGGTGAGGAACCCGCCGGCGGCGATCAGGCCGCCGAACAGGTACATCCAGTAGGCGAGCATGTTCAGCCGCGGGAACGCCACATCAGGCGCGCCGATCTGCAGCGGCATGACGGCGTTCGCCCAGCCGGCGAAGGCCGGCGTGGCGAACAGCAGCAGCATGATCAACCCGTGCATGGTGAACAGCTGGTTGTACTGCTCGCGGGTCACGATCTGCAGCCCGGGCTCGAACAGCTCGGAGCGCATGATCAGGGCCATCAGCCCGGCGACCAGGAAGAACATCATCGAGGTGATCAGGTAGAGATTGCCGATCACCTTGTGGTCGGTGCTGGCGACCCAGTTGGCGACGATCCTCCCCTTGCGGGTGGGGATCGGGTCCGTGACCCGCTCGAACGGCCTGGTCGTCGTTACCA
>JBKPQU010000053.1:0-3936 GCA_046734255.1 Actinomycetota bacterium | reverse complement strand
GCCGGGGTCTCGGCGCGCACGGCGAAGGCGGTCACCCCGCTGCGGGCGCTCCCGGCGGCGGCGGCCGTTGCGAGCCCGGGGTGAGCCAGCGCAGCGACCAGCCACGGCAGCTGCAGCGCCAGCACGGACGCCGCCCCGGCGGCCAGCCTCCGTCCCGGACGGCTCCGGACCCCAGCGGCGTCCCCTTGATGGTCGACAGCCCCTGTGATCAACCCGGCCGCAGCGGCCGCGACGCACAGCAGGCCGCCCGCCGGCGTCAGCGATCCCAGCGCGACCGCGGCGACCAGCCTCGGCCACGCCCCCCGGCGGCCCCGGGCCAGCCCGTGCCCGTGGATGCCGGCCCACGGCATGCAGCCGTAGCCCAGCAGGTGCGGCACGTGCCCGATCGCCAGCTGCTCCAGCACGAACGGGTTCCACTCCGCGATCAGCACGGCCATGAACCGGCCGGGCAGCGGCGCCGCGACCAGCCGGGCGGCACCCCATCCGGCGAGCGTCAGCGCGAGCATCGCGAGCAGCTGGGTGAGCAGGGCGTCGGGGAGGACCCGGGCCAGCAGCCAGGTCGCGGCGTCCAGCGGCACGGCGCGGGGCAGCCGGTCACCGAGCCCGAGCGTGTCGTCGGTGAGCACCGGACCCGGGACGGAGGTCAGGTCGTAGCGCAGGGGGTATCCCGGGGCGAGCATCGGGCCGAGGATCACGGCCGCCACCGCGGCGGCCGTGGCGAGCAGGACCCCCTCGGCCCGGCGGGTCAGTGCCCGGCCTCGTGCCAGGACGACCCGACGCCGACCGACACGTCCAGGGGGACGGCGAGGTGCGCGGCCGAGCCCATCGCCTCGCAGACCAGGGCCTCCAACGCTGCACGCTCGCCGGGACCCACCTCGAGCACGAGCTCGTCGTGGACCTGCAGGAGCATCCGGGAGCGCAGCCCGGCCTCGGCGAGGCGGCGGTCGACCTCGAGCATGGCGACCTTGATGATGTCGGCGGCGGAGCCCTGGATCGGCGCGTTCAGGGCCATCCGCTCGGCCATCTCCCGGCGCTGCCGGTTGTCGCTGGTCAGGTCGGGCAGGTAGCGGCGGCGGCCGAGCAGCGTCTCGGTGTAGCCGCTGCGGCGGGCGGCGTCCACGATGGTCTGGAGGTAGACGCGCACGCCGCCGAAGCGCTCGAAGTACTCCTCCATCAGCGTGCGCGCCTCGTCGGTGCTGATCGAGAGCTGCCGGGAGAGCCCGAACGCGCTCAGCCCGTAGGCCAGGCCGTACGACATCGCCTTGATCTTGGACCGCATCGCGATCGTCACCTGGTCCGGGGGGACGCCGAAGACCCGGGAGGCGACGAAGCCGTGCAGGTCCTCACCGGAGCGGAAGGCCTCGATCAGGCCGGCGTCGCCGGAGAGGTGAGCCATGATCCGCATCTCGATCTGGGAGTAGTCGGCGGTCAGCATGCAGTCGAAGCCCTCGCCGACCACGAACGTCTCGCGGATCCGGCGGCCCTCCTCGGTGCGGATCGGGATGTTCTGGAGGTTGGGGTCGGTGCTGGACAGCCGGCCGGTGGCGGCGATCGTCTGCTGGTAGGTGGTGTGGATCCGGCCGTCGTCCGCGACCGACTTCAGCAGGCCCTCGACGGTCTGGCGGAGCTTCGAGGCGTCCCGGTGGCGCAGCAGGTGCAGCAGGAACGGGTGCTCGGTCCGCGTGTAGAGCTCGGCGAGGGCGTCGGCGTCGGTGGTGTAGCCGGTCTTGGTCCGCTTGGTCTTGGGCATGCCGAGCTGCTCGAACAGCACGACCTGCAGCTGCTTCGGTGAGCCGAGGTTGATCTCGCCGCCGATCAGCCGGAACGCCTCCTTCGCGGCCTCGGCGACCGCAGCGGCGAAGTGCGCCTCGAGGTCGGACAGGGCGGGTACGTCGATCGCCACCCCGGCGCGCTCCATCTTGTGCAGCACGGCGACCAGGGGCAGCTCGACGTCCCGGAGGAGCTGCCGCGCCTCGCGCTGCTCCAGCTCCTTGTCCAGCACGCCCCACAGCTCGAGGACGGCGCGCGCCCGGACCATCGCCGCCTCGCCCTCGTCGGGGTCGGTCTGCTCGGTCACCGTCTCGAGCATGAGCTGGCCGGTGTCCTCCTCGGTGTCCACCCGGAGCTCGCGACCGAGGTGGCGCAGCACGAGGTCGGCGAGGTCGAAGCTGCGCTGGTCCGGGCGGCAGAGGTAGGCGGCCAGCGCGGTGTCTGCGAGCAGGCCGCGCATCGGCAGCCCGCGCTCCTCGAGCGCGGCCATCGGCCCCTTCGCGTCGTGCAGCACCTTGGGCCGCTCGGGGTCGGCCAGCCAGGCGGCCAGCGCGGCGGTCGCCACCGGGTCGGCGTCGACGAGGTCCAGGTAGCCGGCGGCGCCGTCCGCGGAGGCCACGGCGATCGCCCGGGCGTCGCCGCCGCCCCGCGCCCACGTGCCGACGACGTGCACGCCACACGCCTCGAGCGCGTGCTCGTGCAGCCACTGCGCGACCTGCTCACCCTGCAGCCGTGCGGCGTCCACCTCGAAGCCGCCCTCGGCCTCCGGCTCGGCGGCGGTCAGCGTGGCGAACAGCCGGTCGCGCAGGACCCGGAACTCCAGGCCGTCGAAGACCCGGTGCACCTCCTCGCGGTCCCAGGAGCGGCGGGCCAGGTCGCTGACGGTGACCGGCAGCGAGAGGTCGCTGACCAGCCGGTTGAGCTGCCGGTTGCGCAGCACGGTCTCCAGGTTGGCGCGCAGGTTCTCCCCCGCCTTGCCGCCGATCTGGTCGACGTGGGCGACGATGCCGTCGAGGTCGCCGTACGTGGTGAGCCACTTGGCCGCGGTCTTCGGGCCGACGCCGGGGATCCCCGGCAGGTTGTCGCTGTCCTCGCCGACCAGGGCGGCGAGGTCGCTGTACCGCTCGGGCCCGATGCCGTACCGGGCGGTCACGGCCTCGGTCGTCATGCGGGTCAGCTCGGAGACGCCGCGGATCGGGTAGAGCACGGTGACGTGGTCGTCCACGAGCTGGAAGGCGTCCCGGTCGCCGGAGGTGATCAACACGTCGAGGCCGGCCGCCCGGGCCTGGACGGTGAGGGTGGCGATCACGTCGTCCGCCTCGTAGCCCTCCTTCTCGAGCACGGGGACGCGCAGCGCGGCGAGGACCTCCTTGATCAGCGCCACCTGGCCGGAGAACTCGGCCGGCGACGAGCTGCGGTTGGCCTTGTACTCGGCGTACTGCTCGCTGCGGAACGTCTGCCGGGAGACGTCGAACGCGACCGCGAGGTAGTCGGGCTGCTCGTCCCGGAGGACGTTGATCAGCATCGACGTGAAGCCGTACACCGCGTTGGTGGTCTGCCCGGTGCTCGTGGAGAAGTTCTCCACGGGGAGGGCGTAGAAGGCGCGGTAGGCCAGCGAGTGCCCGTCCACCAGCAGCATGCGCGCTCCGGCGGGGCCGCCCGGCGGCGTCGTGCTCTCGGGCGCGCTGACCGGTGTCTGGCTCACGCCTGACACCCTATTCGGGCGCACCGACACGCCACCCGGAAGCCCGGGCTGCCAACCGCGCGCTGCTCGCCAAACGCCGTAATGCTCCCCCGCTACGCGGGGGGACCCCCAATTGGACGCCGGTTGTCACGGCGTGTCGCGGGCCGCTGAGCGGCTTCCGGCGAGCAAAGCGGCCGCGAGTGAGCAAGGACTACATCGGGGGGACGGCCGGTGCCGCCAGTGGGGCCTCCACGGGGGTCACCGGCTGAGGCTCGGGGATCACCGGCAGCTCGACGGTGGGCGGCGGGGCGGGCACGGGTGCCTCGCTGACCGGGAGCAGCGCTGCGATCGCGCCGCGGGCGCGGAGCCGCCGGCGGCGGGAGAGCAGGTCCTCCAGCGCGCCGCCGGCGCGGGAGGTCCCGGCGAGGCGGCGGACGAGCGTCCCGGTGGGGGCCGCGCGGAGCGTGACCAGCGGAGAGAAC
>JBKPQU010000052.1:0-5331 GCA_046734255.1 Actinomycetota bacterium | reverse complement strand
GTGCTGGACGGCGTGCTGGACGGCGTGCTGGACGGCGTGTCGGAGGGAGCGCCGGTCGGGGGGTCGGCCGGCGTCGTGACGGCCGGTGCCGAGGCTGTCACGGCAGGGGCGGGCGTCGTCGCCGTGGCCGCGACGCCGGTGACCTGGTCGACCCTGGACGACGCGGCCGAGCACGCCGTGAGCAGCACGGCGACGCCGGCAAGCGCCCCCACACGCATTCGGCTCACACCCTCAAAGACGTACGAAACCCCCTCCGGGTTGCCCCGATCGGGGGAGAAACGCCGCAAGGCCGATCAAGACCCGGCGGGGTGACCGTACTCCTCCAGCAGCCGCCGGCCGATGATCATGCGCTGGATGTCCGCCGTACCCTCGCCGATCAGCAGCATCGGCGCCTCGCGGTAGAGCCGCTCGATCTCGAACTCCTTGGAGTAGCCGTAGCCGCCGTGGATCCGGAAGGAGTCCTCCACCACGTCCCGGCAGTACTCGCTGGCCAGGTACTTGGCCATCCCGGCCTCGAGGTCGTTGCGCCGCCCGGCGTCCTTCTCCCGTGCGGCCATCACCATCATCTGGTGCGCCGCCTCGACCTTGGTGCCCATCTCGGCCAGCCGGAACAGCACGGCCTGGTGCGACGCGATCGGCTTGCCGAACGCCTCGCGCTGCTGCGCGTAGTCGATGCCGAGCTCGAAGGCGCGCATCGCGACCCCGCAGGCGCGGGCCGCCACGTTCACCCGGCCCACCTCGACGCCGTCCATCATCTGGTAGAAGCCCCGCCCCGGCTCACCGCCCAGGATCTGTCCGTCCGGAGCGGTGTAGCCGTCGAAGACCAGCTCGGTGGTGTCGACCCCCTTGTAGCCCATCTTCTCGATCCGGCCCGGGATCAGCAGTCCCGGCGCGGTCGCGCCGAAACCGGGCTCCTTGTCCACCAGGAACGTCGACATGTTCCGGTAGACCGACTCCTCCCCGCGCTCGGTCTTGACCAGGACGGCGACCAGGTTGGCCGAGGCGCCGTTGGTCAGCCACATCTTCTGCCCGTCGATCGTCCAGGTGCCCTGGCCGGCCGGCGCGTCGTCGCGGCGCGCCCGCGTGCGGATCGCCGCGACGTCCGAGCCGCAGTGCGGCTCGCTCATCGAGAACGCCCCGCGCACCTCACCGGCCGCCATCTGCGGCAGGTAGCGCCGGCGCTGCTCCTCGGTGCCGTGCTGCAGCAGGAGGTAGGCGACGATGAAGTGGGTGTTGATGATGCCGGACAGGCTCATCCAGCCGCGGGAGAGCTCCTCGACCACCAGCGCATAGGTCAGCAGCGGCTCCCCGAGCCCGCCGTACTCCTCGGGGATCGTGAGGCCGAACACGCCCATCCCGGCGAGTCCCTCGACGATCTGCGTGGGGTACTCGTCGCGGTGCTCCAGTTCGGTGGCGACCGGCAGCACCCGCTCGTCGACGAAGCCGCGGACCGCCTTGAGGATCTCCTCCTGGACGTCGCTCAGCCCGTCGGTGCGCTGCAGCCGTCCCATCCCAGCGAGTATGGGCGGCCACGCATCCTGCCCGCACCCTCACCACGTGTGACCCAGGCCACCGGAAACGAGCGGTGCCAGATTCGTGCCAGATTGCGGACGGTCAGTCCAGATCGTGGACGGCCGTTTGACCGGCCCCCCACCCCGACGTACCGTCAAATCGCCATCCAGAGCGGCTGAGAGACCTGGCTCGACGATGCCGCAGCAACCACCCGGGATCCCGGGCAGGTGCTACCGCCAGGATCGATGGAGGACACGTGAGCGCCCCCTCGGCCACCGCACCGGCGGCCCCGCCAGCGCTGCTGCTCACCCGGCGGCACCACATCGACCTTCTGCGTACGTCCAGCGCGGTCTGTCTGGGCTGACCCGGACCCGGGTGCCTGACGGCACCTGAGCCAACGCCCGCATCCCCTTCCGGCCCATCCGGCCGCGGACCCGTGCCGCCCACGGCGGCACGCGGACCCGGGCACGGTGCGCCGACCGCAGGAGGCCTCCTATGAGCACCCCGACCGACGTCCGAACGCCGACGCCGCGGGCCGAACGCGCGCCCCGCGGCGATCGCTCCGAGGGCCAGTGGGCTCTCGGCGAGCGCACCCCGCTCAACGCCAACGAGACGTGGAAGGCCGCCGAGGGCGGGCTCAGCGTCCGCGAACGGGTTCTGTCCACCTACGCCCGGGACGGCTTCGCCAGCATCCCGGGAGAGGACCTGCGCGGGCGGCTGCGCTGGTGGGGGCTGTACACGCAGCGCCGTCCCGGGATCGACGGCGGCCGGACCGCGACGCTCGACCCGGCCGAGCTGGACGACGAGTTCTTCATGCAGCGGGTGCGGATCGACGGCGGCGCCGTCGACCTGGCCCAGCTGCGGGTCCTCGCCGACATCTCCACCCGCTACGCCCGCGGGACCGCGGACATCACCGACCGGCAGAACGTGCAGTTCCACTGGATCCGGATCGAGGACGTCCCGGCGATCTGGGCGGCGCTGGAGGGCTGCGGCCTGCAGACCACCGAGGCGTGCGGCGACACACCACGGGTCGTGCTCGGCTCGCCGGTGGCCGGGATCGCCGCCGACGAGATCATCGACGGCTCGCCCGCGATCGCGGAGATCACCCGCCGGTTCGTCGGCGATCCCGACCTCGCGAACCTGCCACGGAAGTTCAAGACCGCCGTCACCGGCAGCCGGTTCCCGGACGTCGCCCACGAGATCCACGACGTCGCCTTCGTCGGGGTCGAGCACCCCCGGCTCGGGCCCGGGTTCGACGTGTGGGTCGGCGGGGGCCTGTCGACCAACCCGATGCTCGGACGGCGGCTGGGCGTCTGGGTGCGGTTGGAGGAGGTGCCGGACGTCTGGCAGGCGATCGTGGCGGTCTTCCGCGACTACGGCTACCGCCGGCTGCGCAACCGGGCGCGGCTGAAGTTCCTCGTCGCCGACTGGGGCGAACAGCGGTTCCGGGAGGTGCTCGAGCGCGAGTACCTCGGCCGCACCCTGCCCGACGGCCCCGCACCCCCGCCGTCCGCCCGCCGCGACCACGTCGGGGTGCACCGGCAGCGGGACGGCCGGTTCTACGTCGGCGCCGCACCGGTGGTCGGGCGGATCAGCGGCGACGTGCTCGCGGGCCTGGCCGACGCCGTCGAGCGGGCCGGCAGCGGCAGGATCAGGTTCACGCCGGAGCAGAAGGTCGTGGTGCTGGACGTCGCGGCACCGCAGGTGGCCGACCTGCTGGACGAACTGGACGCGATCGGCCTGACCGCCCGTGCCTCGGCGTTTCGCCGCGGCACGATGGCCTGCACCGGGATCGAGTTCTGCAAGCTGGCGATCGTCGAGACCAAGGCGGCCGGCGCCGAGCTGGTCGCCGAGCTGGAGCGCCGCCTGGCCGACGTCCCCGAGCTCTTCACGGTCAACGCGCCGCCGCTCAGCGTGCACCTCAACGGCTGCCCCAACTCCTGCGCGCGTGCCCAGATCGCCGACATCGGGTTGAAGGGCGTGCAGCTTCCCGACCCGGACAACCCCGGCGGGCCGACGGTCGAGGGCTTCCAGGTGCACCTCGGCGGCGGGCTCGGCGAGCAGGCGGGCTTCGGCCGGAAGGTGCGCGGGCTGCGGACGACGAGCCGGGACCTGCCGGACTACGTCGAGCGCGTCGTCCGCCGCTGGCTCGACCAGCGGGAGCCGGACGAGGCGTTCGCGGCCTGGGTGGCCCGCGCCGACGAGAAGGACCTGCAGTGACCGCCGGCAACCCCGAGGGCCAGCGCGCCGTCCCCTACCACTGCCCCTTCTGCGGCGAGGAGGACCTGCGGCCGGTGGAGGGCGAGGCGTCGTCCGGGTCGGGGTCGGGGCCGGGCCGCTGGGGATGCCGCAGTTGCCTGCGCGTTTTCGCCATCCAGTTCTTCGGGCTGTACCGGCCCGAGGTGCCGAGTCTGTCCGGAGTGGAGCAGCCATGACGATCGGACCGCTGATCTCACGACCCGAGGCCGTCGCGGCCGCGCTGGAGGCCGATCCCGTCGGCTTCGCCGCGCACGCCGACGAGGTGCTGGAGGGCGCGGACCCGCTGACGATTCTCGGCTGGGCGGGCCGCGCCTTCGGGACGTCGCTGGCCGTGACGGCCGCGATGGGTGACACCGTCGTGGCACACCTGGCCTCCCGCGCCATCCCGGGTGCGCACGTGCTGTTCGTCGACACCGGGTACCACTTCGCCGAGACGATCGGCACGGTCGACGCCGTCCGGGCCACCTACCCGGTGCGGATGCTCGCCATCCGGCCCAAGCAGGAGCTCGCCGAGCACGAGGCGGAGCACGGCCGGCTCTACCGCACCGACCCGGACCGGTGCTGCGCGCTGCGCAAGGTCGGCCCGCTGGAGGACGCGCTGCGCGGCTACCGCGCCTGGGCGACCGGCCTGCGCCGCGACGACTCCCCGGAGCGGGCCAGCACCCGCACCGTGGCCTGGGACGCCCGCCGCGGCCTGCTCAAGCTGGCCCCGATCGCCGGATGGACCGACGACGACATCGACGACTACGCCGCGCTGCACCCCGACCTCGTGGTCAACCCCCTGCTCCAGCTCGGCTACCGCTCGATCGGCTGCGCCCCCTGCACCCGCGCCGTCGCGCCCGAGGAGGATCGCCGCGCCGGCCGCTGGTCCGGCCTCGCCAAGGTCGAGTGCGGCATCCACTACCAGATCTGAGTGGTACGCGGCCGGCCGATGAGGCTCCCGGCCGCGGGTCGCGTTAGCCTGCCGGAGGCATGTCTCCACGCGAACAGCACCCTCGCGATCCCGCCGGCCGGGCCGGCGAGGAGGAGCCGGCCAACCCCACTCAGGACCTGACGGTCGTCCTGCCGTCGATCAACGACACGGCCGAGATGCCGTACATCCCGGACCCGATCGCCCGCCCGATGCCTCCCGCGCTCGTCACACCCCCGCCCGGCGCGCCTCCCACCGGCGCGCCTCCCACCGCCGGGCCTTCACCGTTCAGCGGCCCGCCGTCCGCCCCACCACCGGCCGCACCACCACCGGCCGCACCACCACCGGGCGCACCACCACCGTTCGCCGCTCCGCCGCCCGCGCCCCCGCCGTTGATGGACCGCGACCGCCGGGCGCGGCTCAGCCTGCTGGTCGCCGGGGCGGTCGTCCTCATCGCGCTGCTGGCGTTGGGAGTGCGGGCGATCGTCGGCGGCCACGGCGGCACCGAGCAGCAGCCCGCCGCGGCGGCCACGGTGAAGGTGGACCCGGCGTCGGTGCACGCCTCGGCGTCCAGCACCCAGGACCCGGAGGGCGGGGTCGACTACAAGGCGGCCAACACCCTGGACGGCGACCCCGCGACGGCCTGGAAC
>JBKPQU010000051.1:0-12951 GCA_046734255.1 Actinomycetota bacterium | reverse complement strand
GCTGCTGATCTCACCGTTCGTGCTGGGGCTGCTGCTGTTCACGGTCTACCCGGTGGTCGCCACGCTGTACTACTCGCTGACCGACTTCCAGGCCGGGTCCTACCTGCCGGTGCATTTCGTCGGGCTGCGCAACTACCACGTGCTGTTCACCCAGTCGGACACCTTCTGGGTCTCGGTGCGGAACACGCTGTGGATGGTCTGCATCATGGTGCCGCTGCGGACCGTCTGGGCGATGCTGGCGGCCTGGTCGATCAGCCGGACGCGGCGCGGCTCGCGGTTCTACCGAACGGTTTTCTTCGTGCCGTACATCGTGCCGGTGGTCGCCGGCGCGCTGGCCTTCATCGTCATGCTCAACCCGGCCGGGCCGGTCAACCACCTGCTCTCGCTCGTCGGGATCCAGGGGCCCGGCTGGTTCTCCGACCCGAACTGGTCCAAGCCCAGCCTGGTGCTGATCGCGCTGTGGGCCTGCGGCGACGCCATCATCATCTTCTCCGCCGCGATGCTCGACGTGCCGCGCGAGCTGTACGAGGCGGCCGATCTGGACGGCGTCAACATCTGGCAGCGGTTCCGCCACGTCACGCTGCCGCACATGTCGCCGGTCATCCTGTTCACCCTGGTGACCGGGATGATCTACACCTTCCAGTACTTCACCGAGGCGTTCGTGGCCTCCGGCTCGGCGAGCGCGGTCCAGGACAGCACGCAGCTGCTCGGATACCCCGGCCAGTCGCTGCTGTTCTACGCCACCTCCCTGTACCAGCAGGGCTTCATCTACTTCAAGACCGGCTACGCATCGGCGATGGCCTGGATCCTGTTCCTGGTGATCTTCGCGTGCACGTTGCTGCTCCTGCGCGTCTCGCGGCGCTGGGTGCCTGCGGCCGGGGGTCGGTGATGGCGACCATCGCCGAGGTTGCCCCCACCGCCCGGCGGGCCACACCGGGAGTCCGCTTCCTGATGGCCGTGGGCGAGCACGCCGTCCCGATCGCCCTATCGATCTGCTTCCTGCTACCGCTGGTGGTCTGCGTGTCCACCGCGTTCATGACCCAGCACCAGGCCGGTACCGGCTCGCTGTGGCCGTCACCCTGGCATTTCGGCAACTTCGCCGAGGTGTTCCAGGCGATGCCGTTCGCCCGCGGGATGTGGAACACCTTCCTCTACGCCGGCCTCAGCACGGTCGGCATCCTGCTGTCGTCGGTGCCGGTTGCCTACGCCCTGGCCCGGCTGCGCTGGCGAGGCCGGGACGCCATGTTCCTGGTCGTGCTGGCAACCATGATGATCCCCGCTCAGGTCACCACGCTGCCCCTGTACGTGATGTTCGCCCGCGCCGGCTGGATCGGGTCGCTCAAGCCGCTGATCGTGCCGTCGTTCTTCGGTGACGCGTTCAGCATCTTCCTGCTCCGGCAGTTCTTCCTCACCCTGCCCGAGGAGATCATTGAGGCGGCCCGGGTGGATGGCGCAGGCGAGCTGCGGATCCTCACCCGGATCGTGGTGCCGATGGCCAAGCCGGCGATCGCGGCGGTCGGGATGTTCGCCTTCCTCTACGCCTGGAACGACTTCTACGGGCCGCTGCTCTACACCGGGAACAGCGCCACCTCGCAGACCCTGGCGGTGGCGCTGTCCCAGCTGGCCAAGAGCGCGCACCAGGCCGCCTACCAGCTGCAGATGGCGGCGGCGCTGATGTTCCTGCTACCGGTGCTGGTGCTGTTCTTCATGGCGCAGAAGGTGTTCGTCCAGGGGATCACGATGACCGGGGTCAAGGGATGAGCCGCCGTCCCCGGCCGGCGGCGATCGGAAGGACGAGGACAGCGTGAAGATCGCCGTGATCGGCGGCGGCAGCACCTACACCCCCGAGCTGGTGGAGGGCTTCGCCCGCCGGGCCGACGTCCTCGCCGTCGAGGAGCTCGTGCTGCACGACCCGGACGCCGAGCGGCTGGCCACGGTCGCCGGGCTGGCCGCGCGGATCCTGAACAGGGCCGGCTTCCCCGGACGGCTGAGCTCGACCGGCGACCTCGCGGCGGCGGTGGACGGCGCGTCCGCCGTCCTGATCCAGCTGCGGGTGGGCGGTCAGCAGGCCCGGCTGGTGGACGAGACCCTGCCCGGCCGCTTCCACCTGATCGGGCAGGAGACCACCGGCCCGGGCGGGTTCGCCAAGGCACTGCGTACCGTGCCGGTCGTCCTCGGCATCGCCGATGAGATCCGCAAGCGGGCGCTGGCCGACGCGTGGGTGCTGGACTTCACCAACCCGGTCGGCATCGTCACCCGGGCCCTGCTGGACGACGGCCACCGGGCGATCGGGCTGTGCAACGTGGCGATCGGCCTCCAGCGCTGGCTGGGACAGCACTTCGGCGTCTCCCCGGACCGGGTGACCCTGGGCCACGCCGGGCTCAACCACCTGACCTGGCTGCGCTCGGTCGAGGTGGACGGGCGGGACCGCACGGCCGACCTGCTGGCGGATCCCCTGCTGGCGCAACTGGCCGGCGCGGTGGAAGTCCCGGCCGAGCTGCTCCGGGTGCTCGGCGCCGTTCCGTCGTACTACCTGAAGTACTTCTACTTCACCGACGAGCAGGTCGAAAGGCAGCGGCACGGCCAGCACCGGGCGTCGGAGGTGATGGAGCTCGAGCGCCGGTTGCTCGAGCTGTATGCCGACCCGACCCTCGACCACAAACCCGATCTGCTGGAGCATCGCGGCGGCGCCTACTACAGCGAGGCGGCCGCGGCGCTGGTCACCAGCCTGCTGACCGGTGACGACGCCAGGCACTACGTCAACGTGCGCAACTGCGGCACGATCGCGGGGCTCGCCGACGACGCCGTGGTCGAGGTGCCCGCCCTGGTCGACACCGACGGCGCCCATCCGGTGCCGGTGCCGGACCTGCCACCGGAGATGCTCGGCCTGGTTCAGGCGATCACGAGCTACGAGGAGCTCACCCAGCGGGCAGCGCGCACCGGAGACCGCGACGTCGCGCTGCGCGCACTGCTGGCGCATCCCCTCGTGCGTCAATGGGACGTCGCGGTGCCGCTGCTGGACGCCCTGCTCGAGGCGAACCGCGTGCACCTGCCGCAGTTCTTCGCAGCCGGGAACGGCGCGTGAACGCCGCCGTCCGGCCCTCGCCGGACCAGCTGGTGCTGGCGGTCGACGGCGGGAACTCCAAGACCGACCTGGTGGTCGCCACGACCAGTGGCCGGATCCTGGCCCAGGTCCGGGGCGACGGCACCCGATCGCACCAGGTCGGCGTCCCCGCGATGGTGGCCGGGCTGCGCCAGCTGGCGGAGCGGGGACTCCGGGAGGCAGGGGTCGACCCGCGGAGGCCGGTCGCGGCCGGTGCGTTCTTCCTGGCCAACGTCGACCTCGCCGCGGATGAGCGCGAGGTGCACCGGGAGCTCGACCGGATCCGTCTGGCGGACCGGGTGGCGGTCCGCAATGACACCCTGGCCGTGCTGCGCGCCGGGGCTCCGGCCGGCTGGGGGGTGGCCGTGGTGGTCGGGGCCGGGGTGAACGCGGTCGGCGTCGACCCGGACGGCCGCGAGGAGCGCTTCCTCTCCCTGGGGTCGCTGACCGGTGACTGGGGCGGCGGGTACTCGTTGGCCGAGGCAGGGCTGGGCGCCGCGGTCCGCGCCGGCGACGGGCGCGGGCCTCAGACCGTGCTGCGCGACGTGCTGCCCGGGGCGCTCGGGCTGAGCACCCCGGAGGAGTTGGCCCTGGCCCTGACCCGCGGCAGCCTGCCGATGTCGGCACTGCACCTGCTGGCACCCGCGGTGCTGGCTGCTGCCGAGACCGGCGACCCGGTGGCGGTGGAGATCTCCGACCGGCTGGCCGACGAAGTGACCGCGATGGTGGTGGCCCTGCTGGTCCGGCTCGACCTGCAGCAGGCCGCGGTGCCGGTGGTGCTCGGCGGCGGGGTGCTGCAGCAGGGCCCGGAACGGCTGATCGCGCAGATCCACGCCCTGGTCACCGCGTCGGCACCGTACGCCGCCGTCGAGGTGCTGCGCGCCGCGCCCGTCCTGGGGGCGCTCTACGAGGCGCTGGCCCTGGCCGGGGTCGGAGCAGAGGTCCGGCCGTGAGTCCGGGCCGCCATCCGTTGACCCGGATCCCGGGGGACGACCGCCGGCACCTGGTCGCGCTGACCTTCGACGACGGACCGGGGCCGCACACGCCTGCCCTACTCGACCTGCTGCGCGACCGAGCGGTACGCGTCACGTTCTTCGTCACCGGCGCGCACGTGACGGCGCACCCCGACCTGGCCCGGCGGATCGTCGCGGATGGGCACGCCGTCGGGAACCACACGTTCAGCCATCCGCAGGACGTCCCGGGATCGACTCCTCGCGGTGACTTCGATCGGCTCGACCCGGACGAGCAGGCTCGCCAGCTCGACGACACCACGCGCACGGTGGAGTCGGTCACCGGCGTCAGGCCCCGGTGCTTCCGAGGCCCGGGTGGCTTCCACTTCTCGGCCACCACCCGGAGGCTGGCCGCCGAGCGAGGACTGGCGGTGGTGCACTGGACGGTCGAGAGCGAGGACTGGCTGGCCCCGGGGCGGCTCGACCCGGAGTGGGTCGCCCGGATCACCCGCCGCGCGATCGGTCCCGCCGACGGGGACCCGGACGCTCCCGCCGTGCGGCGGCCAATCGTCCTGCTGCACGACGCGAAGGCCTCCGCCGAACCCGAGGACGAGATCTCGGCCTTCCGCGGCAACACGGTCGCCGCGGTGCCGGCGATCATCGACGCCTACCGGGATCGCGGCTACCTGTTCGCCGACCCGCTGGGAACGGTGTGGTGACCAGCCCGCGCCCGGCGTCCGCCGCGACCGGGCCGCACCCCGGCCGCTGGATGGCGGCCGAGGTCGCGGAGCAGCCGCGGTCGCTCGCCCGGCTGCTGGCCCACCGCGGAGAGATCGACCTGATCGCAAGCCAGATAGGGCGGGCCGCGCCGCGGTTCGTCGTGTTCGCGGCGCGCGGCACGAGTGATCACGCGGCGCTCTACGGGAAGTACCTGGTGGAGGTGCGGCTCGGACTGGCCGCCGGGCTGGCCTCGATGTCCACCACGACGGCGTACCGAGCCGAACCCGACCTGCGCGACGTGCTCTGGGTGGCGATCAGTCAGTCCGGGGCGTCGCCCGACCTGGTGGAGTCCACGCAGCGGGCGCGGCGCCGCGGTGCCCTCACGCTGGCCGTGACCAATGCGGCCGGCTCCGCGCTCGCCGCTGCGGCCGAGCTGCAGCTGGACGTTCGAGCCGGCGCGGAGCGGGCGGTTGCCGCCACCAAGAGCTACACCGGTGAGCTGCTCGCCCTGCTGCTCATGACCGACGCCTGGACCGGGCGACCGACTCGCCGGGTCGAGGCGCTGCCCGACCAGGCCGCGGCGGTGCTGGCCGACGGCGTCCCGGATACCGTCACCGACCGGTGCGCCGCCGCGGCCCGTCTGGTCACCGTCGGGCGCGGGTACTCCTACCCCACCGCCATGGAAGCCGCGCTCAAGCTGACCGAGACCACCGGAGTCGGCGTGCACGCGTTCTCCGCGGCCGACCTGCTGCACGGCCCGGTCGCCATGGTGTCGCCCGGCGATCCGGTGATCGCAGTCCTCGGCGAGGGTCTCGGCCGGCGGGCGATGGCACCGGTGCTGGCCGCGCTGCGGGAACGCCGGGCCGAGGTGCTCGAGGTCCGCAGCGGCGGCCGGCCGGGGGCGGGCGTACTACGGCTGCCGAACGCTGTGGCGGAGGCTGCCTCGCCGGTGCTGCAGATCCTGCCGCTGCAGCGGCTGGCCCTCGACGTGGCCCGCCGGCGCGGCCTCGACCCGGACCGGCCGCCGGGGCTCAGCAAGATCACTCGAACCCGGTGACCCGCTCGCTATTGATTCTGATTCAGGCTATTGACCGGGAAGTATCCGCGGAGGAAGATTTCGACCGATCATTTGCTTCCCAAATAGTCCGTGTCGATTGGCCTGGTGGGCCAGGCATTGACATCTCGAGTACCTGCCCGCAGTGTCCTTGCCTGGGGTCACGCTCGCACCCTGGTCTCAAATCGTCGGGTTCGAGCCCTGCGCGGTTGCGCCGTCCCGATCCGGAATGGCCTTCGCGGGAGTGCATCGTCTCCCATTACGGTGATCCTTTTTCAGGCATGGGGGAGTTTCGACATGAGCGCTGACTTCCGCATTTCGTCTGCCCGGTCGCGGCGTGCACGAAGGCGTACCCTTCGCGGGCTTGTTGCGTGCGCAGCCGCGTTGCTTCTCACCGGTGCCGGGGCTTCGAGTGAAGCGTCGGCAAGGGCACACACACTCGGCGACCCGACCGTCCTCGCCGACTGGAACATGACCGCCGTGAACACGGTGCTCGGCGACCCGGACAAGAAGCCCCAGGAAGCCTTCCTGTACCTGGGCTTCGTCGACGCGGCCGTCTACGACGCCGTGGTCGGCATCGACGGCCGCTACCGGCCCTACCGCCTCCACGCCCGCGCGCCCCACGGGGCCTCCGACCAGGCCGCCGCGGTCACCGCTGCCCATGAGGTCCTGGTGACGTACACGCCCTATGCCCGAGCCATGCTGGACTCCCACTACGCGGCGTCGCTGGCACAGATCCCGGACGGTCCGGCCAAGACGAAGGGGATCGCCTACGGCACCCTCGCCGCCGACCGCCTGATCGCGGTGCGCGCCGATGACGGACGGAACGCGCCGATCCTGTTCACCCGGCCACCGGCCCCCGGCGTCTGGCGGCCGACACCACCGGGGTTCCTGCAGATGTACGTCCCTTGGATGGGGGCCGTGACTCCACTGCTGGTGCGCAGCGGCGCCCAGTTCGGAGAACCGGGACCACCACCGGCGCTCACCTCGCGCCGCTACACCCGCGACTTCGCGGAGGTCAAGGCACTGGGTTCGCTGAACTCGACCGAACGGACCGCGGAGCAGACCAGCACCGCGTTGTTCTACTCCGGCAACGCGATCGTCCAGTACGCGACCGCACTCGTGGATCAGGCCGGGGTGCGACACCTCGACTTCGTGGACTCTGCCCGGATGTTCGCCGCGGTCGACATGAGCGTCGCGGACGCGGTGATATCCGTCTGGCACGCGAAGTACCTCTACGGCTTCTGGCGGCCGATCACCGCGATCAACCTGGCGGACACCGACGGCAACCCGGCGACGACCGCGGACCCGAGCTGGGTGCCGCTGCTCACCACGCCCCCGTATCCCGAATACGTGAGCGGGTACACCGGCGTCACCGGCGCCTTCACCCGCGCCCTGGCACGCACCTTCGACACCCGGGACCTGCAACTCACCCTCACCTCCACGGCGGTTCCGGACGTCACCCGCCACTACGACAGCGGGAAGGCGCTGGATCAAGACGTGATCAGCGCCAGGGTCTGGCTGGGCATTCACTTCCGCACTGCGGACACCCGCGGCGTCGCCATGGGCCACCAGATCGCCGACTGGGCACTCGACCACTACTTCCAGCCCGTTGGGCACCAGCACTGATACCGACTCTGCAGTCTCCTCAAGTCCGCTCCGCGTAGCCACCGTTCGGCCGTGGCGATGATCGCGGGGCACCCGGCCTCCGGTGCCGCCACCCGCTCCTCACCCCTGCGGGGCAGAATGGGTGGGTCGGGAGGTGTGTGGCATGGAGGCTACGGGTTGGGCGGCGGCCGGACGGCGACTGCTGGCGGCCGTCCCTGGCCCGCGCTCCCTCTGGCTTGCCTCTCAGGCGGAGCACCTCCTCCTGCTCTCGCTGTCTCACCTCGACCCCGAGAAGGGTGCGGTCGGGATCGATACCCGGCTCGACGCCGTCCGCGCCCGGCTGGGGGCCATGGCGGCCTCGGGGCGCGAGCGCCGGGGGGACCGTGCGCTGCTGGCCCGGGAACTGCGCGCGGCCGATGCCGAACTGACCCGCCTCGCGCCGCGGCTTCCGCCGGTCCGCGCCCTGACATTGAAGGCGCGACTCGCCTCGTACACCCGCGCTCTTGAGGGGTTGCCCGCGATGCGGCGGGTAGGTCGCGCGGGGCGCGGACGCGAGGCGGCGCTGCTCGCCGGCACCGCCACGCTGGGATGGGCCGCTCTGCAGCTCCCCCCAACGGCCGGCGCGGGGACGACTGCGGGCCTGGTCGCTGTCGGTTGCGGGGCAGCTGCCGTGACGGTTGGTGCGGGGCTGCGGCGCAGGAACCGGAAGGCCGCGTTCAACGATGCGCTGACGGCCTCCGACGCCTACCTGCCGCGGCTCTCCGGCCACCTGGTGGCCGATCTGAACCGACAGCACTGCGACGTCATCCACCGAGCCCGGGTCAGCGGGCGGCTCGGCGCCGACGCCACCCAACTGCTGGCGCGGATCAGCGACCACCTGCACACACTTCTGACCCGGGCCCTGGCTGAAGACCTCGACCCGGACGTCGCACACCTGGTCCGCGCGAGCATCACCGACTACCTGCCGGACACTCTTGATCCATTCCTCGCGTTGCCCGACCCGAGTGCCGCCGTCGCCGGCCGCACGGCCGCCGAGGAACTCACCGACCAGCTCCGCTCTTTGGAGCAGGCGTTGGCGAGGGCCCGCAACCGCCCCAGCCAGCAGGAGCCCGCCACCCGCCTGCTCCTGCAGGGCGAGTTTCTCAGGTCCAAGTTCGGCCAGCCCTGAGCCGTGCCGGCCGCTGATTGTCTTGACCGGCCTTCTCGCGGTCGTGGTTACCCTTGCCGCTTCGCTGTTGCACTCAACTGGCTGCCCTCTGGTACTAGGAGAGGACGATGAGCAACGAGCAGGCGGCACCTCAGACGAAAGGTGTCGCGGTGGGATTACTCGCAACGGTTGACTTCCGGCGGTGGAGATCTCGGTCGACATAGTCAGGCACGAGGAGCTCAGGCCCGCGGCACCTGACCCACCTCGCCGAGAAACGCGCGGGCCGCTCGGTCAGGCGCGGGATCCCTTGTCGGGGCTCCACGCCGTTCGTGATAGGGTCGAACCGGTTGCAGTTGCAGTTCCCGTACGTTCATGAACGCCCGCGGAGTTGTCTCCGACGGGCGTTCATCGTGTTGGTCTCGGCTGGTAGTCATCACCTCAGGTGACCCTCGCCGCGCTCGAGTTGAAGGGGCGCGTGCCGCAGCAGCCGCGTGGCGGTCGCGGACCGGCTCCGCAGCACATCCCTTTCAGGAGAAAAGAGCACCATGGCACAGGGCATCGTCAAGTGGTTCAACGGAGAGAAGGGGTTTGGGTTCATCACCCCGGACGGCGGCTCTGCCGACGTCTTCGTCCACTTCTCGGCCATCCAAGCCGATGGGTACCGGTCGTTGGAGGAGAACCAGCGCGTCGAGTTCGACGTCACTTCGGGTCAGAAGGGCCCGCAGGCCGCGAACGTCCGACCGATCTGATCGCGTCGGCGCGAGGCCGCTGGGTTCATCCACCCCCAACTCGCCACACCCCCTGACCGGTGGGCCATCCGTGCTGGGTGGCCCACCTATCAGCATTGGGTCAACGCGTCGGTTCCCACCGCCGGCGCTCGCATGATCGCGTGAGTCTCCTGGTGAGCGCGTCCAGCACCTCAGGTTGAGATCGCCAGCCCTAGATCGGTTCATATCTTGTGAAGGCGACACTGACCGACAGGGTGAGCGCGATGTCGTCGCCCGCGACGGAGACGGGTACGGCCGTGGCCGCACGCATCCGGTCGGCGACGTTCATGGCCTGCTCGGCATCACTGAGATCGGGACAGATCACAGCGAATTCGGTCCCGCTGATACGGGTGAGACTGTCCGGGGCGCGCAGGGAGTTCCACAGGCGCCAGGTCAACAAGCCAAGCAAGCGGGCGCGCGACTTGTCCTCACCGGTGAGGATCACGGCCGCCAGGCCCTGAACACGGATGAACAGAATGGCAAGGCGATGGCCCCAGTGCACCGGGTGTGCGAGTTCGTGGTTCAGCCGTTCGGCGAAGGATTCCCAGTTGGCCAACTCGGACCGGTGCTCCCAGGACATCCGATTCGGGAGTCGGTGGACCTGGATAGGCCACATGCCCGGATGCCGCCCCTGAACCACAACCATGTCCCGGACGGCTCTCGGTGGGCGTGTGGTGCAGCCGTCGCCGGTGACGAGGAGTACCAGTCGTGGATCCGGGGCCCTTCTGCCCTGCTCGATCCGGACCAGGGCTTCGGCATGGCGTCCGGCGCATGCGCCGGCGAGGAGCCTGTCGATCTTGTGCCGATCGTCGACATGAGCGAGCTCCGCAAGAGTCAGGCCGTCGACGCGGCCGCACGGCAGCAGCGCAGCTGCCGCCGGGTTGGTCCACTGGATGACTCCCGCACCATCCACCAAGTAGATCAACGCAGCGCCCTCGACGGCCGGGCCGGCAGCGGGTGGCCGCCACCCCACGAGAACTCCGGGCGTGCCGGCAGGCGGCGACCCCCTCGACGTCGGGGCGTTATCGGTCATGACCATCTGGCGCCGTCGCGAGGGGCGCTGGGTGATCCAAGAAGCAGGGACCGCAGGCGGGATGCTGCTGCCAGACATGGGCACTCACCCTCCGGAACTCACACCGATGATGTGATGCCGGGGACCGGGGCAGCACTCCTGCCGACGCCGAAGGCCGTGTGCGCACTGTGACTGGCTCACGACGTAGCGTTCGCGTGATCGAGGGTATACCGATTGCTACCAGGCGGCGTCGGCATTCGCCGAACGACTCCTTCGGGAGCGCGCTGGGCAACCAGCCGCACGGTCGATCTGCTGCGTCAGACGAGTCACTCGAGGAAGTCGCGTAACACTCGGGAGCGGCTGGGGTGCCGTAGCTTCGACATTGCCTTCGACTCGATCTGCCGGATCCGCTCCCGGGTGACGCCGAAAACCTTGCCGATCATCTCCAGGGTCTTGGGCTGGCCGTCGATCAAGCCGAAGCGCATCGACACCACCCCCGCCTCGCGCTCGGACAGGGTGTCCAGCACGGAGTGCAACTGCTCCTGCAGCGAGGTGAAGCTCACCGCGTCCGCCGGGACGACGGCCTCGGAGTCCTCGATCAGGTCACCGAACTCGTTGTTCCCGTCCTCGCCGAGCGGGCTGTTCAGGGAGATCGGCTGCAGGCCGTACTTCTGGACCTCGATGAGCCTCTCGGAGGTCATGCCGAGCTGTTTGGCCAGCTCCTCCGGGGTCGGCTCGCGGCCCAGGTCCTGCAGCATTCGCCGTCGCACCAGGGCCAGCGTGTTGACCACTTCGACTATGTGCACCGGGATCCGGATCGTCCGGGCCTGGTCGGCCATCGCCCGGGTACTGGCCTGCCGGATCCACCAGCTGGCGTAGGTGGAGAACTTGTAGCCCATGGTGTAGTCGAACTTCTCCACCGCGCGGATCAGGCCGAGGTTGCCCTCCTGGATCAGGTCGAGGAAGAGCATGCCCCGGCCGGTGTACTTCTTGGCCACCGAGACGACCAGCCGCAGGTTCGCCTCCAGCAGGTGGTTCTTCGCCCGGCGACCGTCCTCGGCGATCCAGTACAACTCCCGGCGCAGTTCGGGCGCGAGCTTCTGCCCCGAGTTGACCTTCTCCTCGGCGAACAGGCCGGCCTCGATCCGCTTGGCGAGCTCCACCTCCTGCTCGGCGCTGAGCAGCGCCACCTTGCCGATCTGCTTGAGGTAGTCCTTCACCGGGTCGGACGTGGCACCTGACTGCGTGACCAGGGCGACCGGCTCGTCGGTGTCGTCCTCGTACGAGATGACGAACTCCGGCCTCACCTCCGCCAGGTCCTCGCCCTCATCGGGCTTCTTGTCGGTGACTTCGAGGGTCACAAGCACTAGTCCGCCTTCATACGCGGTACCACCGTGCCGCCGGCCGTGGACAGATCGGGCTTCCTTGGTCAGTACTCCATGCCGCTCATGCCGCTGCCACCGAAGGTGGCGTTGTCGGGCTTGTCGGCGATGACGCCTTCGATGGTGAGGAAGAGCGCGGCGATGCTCGCCGCGTTCTGCAGCGCCGAGCGCGTCACCTTGGCCGGGTCGATGATCCCGGCCTTGATCAGGTCGACGTACTCGCCAGTGTTGGCGTCCAGGCCCCAGCCCGGTTCGAGGGTACGGACCTTCTCCGCCACCACACCGCCCTCGAGGCCGGCGTTGATCGCGATCTGCCTCAGCGGGGCCTCCAGCGCCACCCGGACGATGTTCGCCCCGGTCGCCTCGTCCCCAGTCAGCTCCAGCTTCTGGAACGCGGCCTCGCTGGCGCGGATGAGTGCTACACCACCACCGGCGACGATGCCCTCCTCGACCGCGGCCTTGGCGTTGCGGACGGCGTCCTCGATCCGGTGCTTGCGCTCCTTGAGTTCCACCTCGCTCGCCGCGCCCGCCTTGATCACGGCGACGCCGCCGGCGAGCTTGGCCAGCCGCTCCTGCAGCTTCTCCCGGTCGTAGTCGGAGTCGCTGTTCTCGATCTCGTTGCGGATCTGGTGGACCCGCCCGGCGATCTGCTCGGCATCCCCGGCACCCTCGACGATCGTGGTCTCGTCCTTGGTGACCATGACCTTGCGGGCCCGGCCGAGCAGGTCGAGGCCGACGTTCTCCAGCTTGAGGCCGACCTCCTCGGAGATCACCTGACCACCGGTGAGTATCGCGATGTCTTGCAGCATCGCCTTGCGGCGGTCGCCGAAGCCGGGGGCCTTGACCGCGACCGATGTGAACGTGCCGCGGATCTTGTTGACCACCAGCGTGGCAAGAGCCTCGCCCTCGACGTCCTCGGCGAGGATGACCAGCGGCTTGCCGGTCTGCATGACCTTCTCCAGCACCGGGAGCAGGTCCTTCACCGAGGAGATTCTGGAGTTCACCACCGCGACGTAGGGGTTCTCCAGAACGGATTCCATCCGCTCGACGTCGGTGATGAAGTATGCCGAGATGTAGCCCTTGTCGAAGCGCATGCCCTCGGTCAGCTCGAGCTCCAGGCCGAAGGTGTTGCTCTCCTCGACCGTGATCACGCCTTCCTTGCCGACCTTGTCCATCGCCTCGGCGATCATCTCGCCGATCGCGGTGTC
>JBKPQU010000050.1:0-8304 GCA_046734255.1 Actinomycetota bacterium | reverse complement strand
GCTCAACGGTGCCGGCATCTGGGTCACCGCGCAGGTCGGCGATGCCGAGGACCTACTCGCGCACGTGCGCACCGACCCACCGGACGCGGTGATCGTCGACATCCGGATGCCGCCCACCCACACGCACGAGGGCCTCCAGGCAGCCCGGCAGATCCGCACCGAGCACCGAGACGTGGGTGTCCTGGTGCTGTCACAGTACGTCGAGACCCACCACGTCATGGAACTTCTCGGCGACGGATCCGGAGGAGTCGGCTACCTGCTCAAGGAGCGGGTCTCCGACGTCGACGAACTCATCGACGCGCTCCACCGGGTCACCAGTGGGCGGTCCGTGATCGACCCACTAGTGGTGGCCCAAGTCCTCCACCGGCGACGCACCCACAACCCGCTCGAGCGACTGACCGAGCGCGAACAACAAGTCCTCGCCCTGGTCGCCGAAGGCCGCACCAACCAGGCCATCTCCGAATCACTCTTCCTCAGCGCGAAAACGGTGGAGGCCCACATCCACACCATCTTCGACCGGCTCGAGCTTCCCGCCACCCGCGACGACAACCGCCGAGTCCTCGCCGTCCTGGCATACCTCGGTTCCAGCTGACCACCCATATCGATGGGCACTGATGACTACCGGGGATCCCGGGGACGGTCCCTCCTTCCATTCCTGGAGGCGCGGGGCCGGGTCAGGCCGGGGTCAACCCCGTGAGTTGTCCGTGGTCCACGTTCCTACTCCCGCCGCATCGTCGGGTTCGCTCTGTCCGAGCACCACGAGACGGCGCGCCTCTGGCATCCGCAGCGCGACGACAAGCTGCGAGTCGGGGTCGACATCCAGCTCGAATGGTGAGGCCGCCACTGTCGAGAGTGCGCAGGAGGCTATCTTCCGGCACCGACCAACACGCGGAGCCTGAGCCGGATCCCCGCCTCACCGTGGGACACGGCGTGGGACACGGCTAGCGTTCGTGCAGTTCGCCGTGTGCGCCCAGCGCGTCGGGGTGTGCGATGGGTGCTGGTCAGTGCGTTGTCGGGTGTGGCGCGGCGTCCTCGTAATGCGTAAGTCGAGGGTTCGATTCCCACCGGCGGCTCGGACAAAGCTCCAGGTCAAGGGCATGATTCTCGGTTCTGCCGTGATCGGATCAGCGCATCGGCTACAAACCTGAGGCAGCTATGGCTCTGCGTGTCGCGTCCGGATCGTCACGCCTTCGACCGCGCTGCGTCGAGCCGCCTCGATGACGGCCAAGACATCGATCGCCTGATCGATCGTCACCGGTGGCGGCGTCCCCCTGCGCAATGCATCACGGATTTCGCGATAGAAGTCCTGGTACGCCCCGGGCGCAGTGGGAACCCTGCGCACGTCACCCGGTGTGCCCAGTCGTCCCCACGCCGATTCGGGCTCCACACCCCAGCCCTGGTCTCGCGGCGTGGCACCACTGCGCAGCGCCTCTTCCTGCACGTCCATTCCGTACTTGACGTACGAGCGTGCCGATCCGAGGACTCGAAGACGCGGACCAAGATCGGCGGCGACGGCGGAGGCCCATAGATGCGAGCGGACGCCGCCGGTATGGGTCAGGGCGAGAAAGACATCGTCATCGACCTGTGCACCGGCTCGGACCATGCCCAACTCCGCGTAGACGCTGACCACAGGGCCGAACAGAACCAAGGCCTGGTCGATGAGGTGGCTGCCGAGGTCGTACAGCAGTCCGCCGGCTGCTTCGGCATTCGCGCGCTCGCGCCAAGCGGTCGCGTCCACTCGTGGGCGCCACCGCTCATAGCGAGACTCGAACCGGTGCACGGTACCGAGCGTTCCATCTGCGAGTAGCGTCCGAAGAGTGCGGGCATCGCCATCCCACCGGCGATTGTGATACACGCTGACCAGCAAGTTCCTTTTCGCGGCGGCGTCACGCAGCTGACAGGCCGCTGCCACCGTCGAAGCGACGGGCTTATCGATGACCACCGGTAGGCCAGCATCGAGCACTGCGAGGCCGACCGGCACGTGCGTGCTGTTGGGACTGGCGACCACGACCAGATCGATGTTTCTCCGGCTGCGCCACAGCTCGTCCACGGTCGGTACGACATTGACGTCGGGGTATCGGTCGCGGGCAGCCGCGGCGCGAGCGTCGTTACCCGTGACGACGGTGGTCAGTGCCAGACCATCGGTCGCGGCGATGAGGGGCGCGTGAAAGACGGATCCGGCCAACCCGTAGCCGATGACGGCGGTACGTAGGGGGCGGTCGGTGGTGGTGTTGGCCATTTGCGGGTTCCTCAATTCGTTGGCTTGCCAATTTCGATCTTGGTTTGTGGGTGTAGCGCGAACAGATCACGATCAACACGTCAAATCCGCGCTCCCCGCGCATACTCGGTTAGCTGGCCCAGCAAGGCTAGGTGCCGCCTCGGGGCCGGTCCCGACTCCGGTGACGCTGTCATGATCGCTCCTCCGGAGAGACACGCCGGGGGTAGCCTGCCGCGCTCAGGAAGCCGCCATTGACTGCCGTCCCCACCCGCCGCTGCGCTGCCTAGCTCACCGCGCGTAGCGCCTACGGTCGCGGCTCGTCGCAGGGTGTCAGACCTGAGGACTGGCCGACGAACGCCGCTGGCCGAGAGGCCTCGGGCTAGCCCCGGGCTTTGCGATTTCTTCCCGCCTGGCCCAGGCCGTTCGGCGAGTCGACCGACTAGAAGAGAACGCCCGCCGTATCGCGCGGCTATTGCTCGTCAGCCGCGTGGTCGGCGTGCGGACGTGATCGGCTCACGTGGAATCCCCGGCCGGTCTTTGGGCAGCAGCACTCGCAGGGCTCCTGGCCGGATCTCACACGTCACGGGAAGACGCAGCCTGATGGCTTCCCCGTCCACTCCCGCCGCCACGTCCGGCGCCGTGCCGTGCAGAGTGATCCGGGCAGCGGACCACGCGATCACGCCCTCGCCCCTCGGCCCCGCCGAACCGTGTTCCCCCATCTCCTTCACGAGACGCGGGAGCGGCTCGGGGGGTGTCTCCGCCGAGCGCTTGAGCACGATGACACCCAGGACTCCACGGTCGAGCCCGAATCGGCGCCCCAGGTAGCGCGGCGTGGTGATGTGGTACGGGTTGTTGGAGACGAGAACGACCTGTGGATGCTCAACCGTCCCTTCGGGGGTTTCCATGCTGGCGTCGACCCACAGCTGTCCCTCCAGATAAGGGCCTGCGCTGGACGCCAGCGCGAGCATTTTCCTTTCCCGGTAGTGGGGGGCCAACAGGGCGTCGGCGTACACCCCGAACGAGACGTTGTTGACGAAGGGCCGAGTGTCGACGAGACCCAGGTCCACTCGCAGTTGGTCACCGTCATGCAGTGCTTTCAGGGCGGACGCCGGGTTCCGGATGTCGAGCCCGACGTCGCGGGCGAAGTGGTTGCGCGTGCCGGCGGGCACCACCACCAAGGGTCGGTCTGCCTCCGCCGCGACCGCGGCCACGGCCGCTACCGTTCCATCTCCCCCTGCGACCCCCAGGATCTCGGCCCCCTCCTCGAGGGCGCGTCGTGCCAGCGTCGCCGGGTCGTCACCCGCGCCCATCAGGTTCACCCGCGCGCCGAGGAGCTCTGCCTGCTCGATCAATCGGAATCGCCCGACCTTGCCCCCGCCGGACCGAGGATTCATCACCACGACGGCGCGCACCGCCGCCGGTGCATCAGCCCGCGCAGACACGACGGTGACTCGATGACGGCGTCGGAGGCACCCAGCGATCGGTCAGACGCCGGACTGTCCAGCCGCAGAACGCGCCCACCAATGCCCCAGCCACGACGTCGGAGGGGTAATGGACGCCGGTGTGCACCCGCGCGTAGGCCACGAGCGCGGCAGCGACATGGAGGGGCACCCACGTCGGGGGTACCGCCTCACCCATCGACGACGCGAAGGCGAAGGCGGATGCCGCATGACCGGAGGGGAAGGACGGGGACGTCGGACGGCGCACTTCACGCGACGGCGAGGCTTGCCCGTCGCCGGGTATCCCAGGGCGGCGTCGCCTTCCCAGAGGCTTAAGCACCAGATTGCTCACGGCCGACGCCATGCCGATTGCGGCGACGGCTTCGCCAGCGGCGCGTCGACCTCTGGTTCCCCCCGCAGCGGCCACCGCACCCGCAGTCACCAACCAGAGACGTGACCGGTTCGCCGCGTTCGATAAACGCACCAGAGAATCATCGAGTAACGGCGTCGGAGTTCCCTCGACAGCCTGGACGATTGCCTGGTCCAAGGCGTCGGCCTGAGCCCGGATCTCCGAGATCCACTGTCTCCCGTTCACGAACCTCGCGACTGTAGCCACAGCGACCCTTTCCTCGCCCGGATCGACCGGAGCGGTGCTTGACATGCCGGGACCCTAGGCCACCTGATCTCGCGAGGAATCCCGGAAACCCGCAGTCTGCGTTGCCCCGCTCATTCTCGGCGCAAACTGGTCGCCGAGACGGATACAAGATTCACGGCGTGGACTCCGTCTAACGGTCATGAGGCGCGGCACAGGGTGAGCGCCGGCGCCTGGTCGGGCGTGAAGCTGGGCAGCGCGGCGCACAGTGCGGCCAGGTCACGGCCGGCACGCAGCACGGTTCCGTCGGGACGGACGATCGCGGCGGTCGCGCGCCCACAGCGCAGCCAGCGGTGCAGCTCGGTGCCGGGGCGGGCCACCACGACCACGCCGCCGCGTCGTTCGACCTCGGCGTGCTGCGCCGCATCCGGCTCGGCCCACGTGACGACAGCGAACCGGCCTCCGGCAGCGTCGTCGAACCGGCGGGCGTCGTTCAGGTCGGCGTTGGGGCACAGCCGACCCGCGAGCGAGCGGCGCAGCCGCGGGCGTGCTACCAGCTCGCCGCGGCGCAGCGGTGGCGTTTCGCTGTTGAGGATGTGGGCGGAGATGGCGGGAACCAGATGCAGTCGTGGTGCGAGTCGGCCGCGGAGCAGATTGCCGAGCCTGCCCCCTTTGGTCATGGCCGCACCGACGAACTTGGCCAGCCGGATCAACGCGCGGGCGTGCGGCAGGCGTTCGGCCTGGTAGGTGTCCAGCACGCGCTCGGGCAGAGAGCCGTGCAACACCCCCGCGAGTTTCCACGACAGGTTGGCCGCGTCGCGCACCCCCGCGCACAGCCCCTGTCCGATGAATGGAGGGGTGAGGTGTGCAGCGTCGCCGAGGATGAACACCCGGCGGTCTCGCCATCGGTCGGCGACCTGCGCGCGGAAGGTGTACTCGGCCACCCGCAGCACCTGCAGTTCCTCGAGCGGGACGTCGCCGGTCCACGGCGCTATGAGCGGGTGCAACCGCGCCGGGTCGCGGAAGTCGTCCGCGCTCTCCCTGGGGCGCAACCGGAACTCCCAGCGGTAGCGGGTGCGCCCGACCCGCATGTAGGTGCCGGCCCGGAACGGGTCGCACAGCTGGTGCACCCCCTCCCACTGGGCGAGGTCGGCGTCGGTGGCGACATCGACGACCAGCCAGCGCTGCTCGAACCTCAGGTCGTGCACGGTGGCGCCGATGGCGGCCCTGGTGAGGCTGTTCGCGCCGTCACAGCCGAGGACGTACTCCGCGTGCACGGTGTAGCTGCGGGACGTGAGGCGGTCGGTGACGTTGACGTGCACCGGGCCGGTGCCGTCCTGCGTGACGGCGGTGACGTCGCTGTTGCCGCGGAACCGGACCGAGTCGTACCGGGTGAGGTTGGCGCGGAGGATCGCCTCCAGCTCGGGCTGGTCAAACATGTTCGCCTCGGGATGGCCGTGCCGGCCTCGCTCGGCGCCGCGCCTGAATTCGGCAAGCACTCGTCCTTTCGGGTCGATCAGCTGCAGTCCCTGGCAGGGCCGGGAGATCGCTGCGAACTCCTCGGCGAGGCCGAGCCGGCCCAGCACGCGGTAGATCTCGTCGTCGAGGTGGACGGCACGCGGCTGCGGGTAGACCGACTCCCAGCGGTCCAGCACCAGGCATTCGACGCCGTACTGGCCCAGCATCGTCGCGGCGGTCAACCCGGTGGGACCCGCACCGATGATGACGACCGGCACGGTGTTCATGGCATCCCTCCGGCCAGGGCGATGAGGTAGCCGGCGACCAGCGCGGCACACACCGCGGCTGGAGCAAGTTCACGCAGCCCGTCGCGATGGCGCAGGTGGGTCGCCAAAGCGCCGGCGAGCAGCAGCAGCAGCCCGGCCCCGGCCAGCCGGCCGACCAGGGGGAGGGTCAGGCCGATGAGCAGTCCTGCGGCGCCGGCGAGCTCCAGTGCGCCGATCCGCCGGTAGGCCGTGACGGAGAAGCCGACGTCGGCAGCCCTGGCGCGCATCGGCGCGACGGCGAGAACCTTCGCCGTGCCGAGCACGATGAAGATGGCGGCCACGAGGGTCGTGAGGGCGATGGAGAGGCTCATGTCGAACTCCTGGTCTCGATCAGCAGGTGACGGCTGTGCGTGTGGTGGACGTTTCGTATCGCGGTGCCGCTCACGGCCGGACCTCGATGGCCCAGGCGATCGCGTAGCGATCCAGGACGGGCTTGACGGTGGCCTCGTCGGCGGGGGTCGACACCTCCACGGTGGCCACGACCGAACCGTCCTCGATCCGCGTGCGCACCGCGCGTACCGCGTCGATCTCCTCCAGCGCGGAGCTCAGCTCCCGCCGGGTGGCATCGGCGCGTAGCGGCAGCTTGTACGGCTTGCCCACGTCGGTGACCGGCAGCGCGTCGAGAACTACGACTTCCTTGGGCACGGCAGCCCGTTCGGCGACCCGCCCGGCGGCGCAGTCCCGCAGCTCATGCCCGGCGACCGCGGCGCCCGGCTTCAGGACGACGTAGGCGACGGGCACCTCCCCGGAGTGCACGTCCGGACGTCCGACCGCCGCGGCCGCCGTGACCTCGGGGTGTGCCAGCAGCGCGTCCTCAATGACCGCGGGGTCGATGTTGTGGCCGCCACGGATGATCACATCCTTGGCGCGGCCCGCGAGGTGGACGAAGCCGTCCCCGTCGACCGCGGCGATGTCTCCGGTGTCCAGCCACCCGTCGACCAGCTTGCCAAGCCCGTCCAGGACGTAGCCGTCCTCGCCACGGCCGACGACGTAGCCGGGGAACACGGTGGGACCGCTGATCACCAGCACTCCGGTCTCGCCGGAGGACAGGTCGGCCCAGCTGCCGTCGTCTGTGACCCGGACCGCCTTGACGCTCTGGTAGGGCAGCCGCTGGCCGACCGACCCAGGCCGCGGCGCGTCCGGGAAGCTTCGCGCGCTGGCGCACGTCGCCTCGGTCAACCCGTATCCCTCGAGCAGCGGCACCCCGGTGTGGGCCCGGAAGCCGTCGCGGACCGCGGCGGGCAACGGCGAGGCGCCGACCATCGCGAACCGCAGACTGCTGATGTCGGCGTCAACCGGGCACTGCGCCAGCACGGAGTACACCGTGGGCACCGCGCTCATCGCGGCGATCCGGTAGTGCTCGACGATCTTCCAGAACGCCCCGAACAGCCCGGGGTCGCGGTAACCGAGTGGACCGGACCACACCACGTGCTGCCCCTTGAACAGCGGCGCCAGCGTGGTGACCACCAGCGCGTTGACGTGGAACAGCGGCAGTGCCGCGAACACCACCGAGTCGGCGTCGAGCAGCGAGTTGACCGCCAGCATCCACGCGTCGGCCACCTCGTTGGCCTGCGTGTGTGCGGCCAGTTTCGGCGCGCCCGTGGTGCCGCCGGTGTGGAAGAGCCCGGCCAGGTCGGTCGGACACGGCGGGTCGCCGGCGAAGCGGGCGGCGTCCATGCCGGCAGCGAGGTCGGCGAGGTAGCCGACGCGCACCCCGCGCAGAGCCGGCAGCGGCGGGGGCGGCCCGGCCGCCGCGGTGGGCCGCAGCACCAGGATCACGTCGAGCATGCCGTCACCGGCGAGCTCGGTCGCCGTATCCCAGGTCGTCGGCGCGAGCTCGGGACCGGCGGTCACCAGGACCCGTGCGCCGGAGCGCCGCAGCAGCTCGGCGAGGTGGGCACGGACGAGCCCGGCGTTGAGCGGCGCGGCGATCCCGGCCAACTGGGCGGCCAGTGTCGCGCTGATCAGCTCGGCGCTGTTGGGTGACATCAGGGCGACCGCGTCGCCACGGCGGACGCCGAGGCTGTGCAACAGGTTGGCGTAGCGGTGCACGTCGGCCAGCAGGCCGGCGAAGGTGCGGCGCAGCGGCTCATGCCAGCGCGTGGCTTCCGGCAGGACGGAGATCGCCGCGCGGTCCGGCCACCGGGTCGCGGCCCGCACCAGCACCGCGTAGGTCGAGGCCGGAAGACCGCGGGCCCGCAGCGGCACGGCCTCGATGTCAGCCAGGTCTGCCGGAGTGGCGTGGCGGGGCCACAGCAGGTCGTCGTTCAT